>JBDKJT010000137.1:0-3237 GCA_039796475.1 Bacteroidota bacterium
TACCCAACTTTTTACAAATAGCCACCGAAAATTTGCAATTGGCATAAGCTTAAACTTTCCTGTGTTTTTATCGTTATCCAATTAGGTTAAGCATTAACTAGAAAAACACTTAAATGAAAAAAATAACAAAACCAATTTTACTGCCTTATTGGTGGCAAGATTTGTTGGTTGCCATCCCACGTATAGTTTGCGGCTACTTACTTACTGCAAATTTTGGAGCAGATAAATTTGGACTACCCTGGTCGCCAGCAGACAAAAATTTAGGATTATTTGAAATAGCATTTTGGTTTCCGGGTGATGTAGCCGAATATGGAGGCATATTTGCCTACTTCCCGGTATTTTTTGCATGGATGGCTGGTTTTAGTGAGGCAGTTGGCGGCCTTTTCTTGGCAATTGGTTTTCAAACCAGGATTGCTTCATTTTTGATAGCAGCCACCATGCTCGTCGCAGTTTTTTTGCAACAAATTCAAAATGGTATGTGGAACACACTACCAGCACTTGGTTTTTTATGGGTTAGCATTTATAGCTTAATCATGGGATCGGGTAGATTTGGAATTGATTATTTAATCACAAAAAAATAAACGAATGAAACTCACCAAAATATTTTTTTTAGGCATACTTGTTTTTTCGTTTTCAAGTTGTGTTCAAAAATCTAGTAAAAAAACCGTTACAGTGAAGTTGAATGTGCAGGGCATCCCCAATATTCAATCTGTGGGCATACGTGGCAAACAAAAACCGCTGAGTTGGGGCGCTGATTTAGAGTTAAAGCCCATCATAAAGGATACCTTGTACAGCGCCAGTTTTTCATTAGTAACTGGCTATAAATTTACAGAAGTTAAGTTTACCATTAACAACGAGTTTGAACTAAAAGAAAAAGGCAATAGAAAGATTTTTTTTAGTGAAAAAGACAGCACCATCTACGAGGCTAAATTTGATGTGCCTGAACAATAAATGCTATTTCAGCAATTGTAAAGTCATAAAATTTAATTAAACAAATTACCCTACTTAAGCTGCCTGTTCATCAATTTTATGCTATGCTCAACCGCATTTTGCCATACCACACAATACCAATGGCGGCCTACTAAGCAATTAAAGTAATCTATCAAACAACTAATTAAAGCCATCAATATATATTGATGATTAACTGGGCAAAAGAATGCTCCGGGATACTCGCCATTTTATTATTATTTTTATTGGTACAACTATTGGTTATGCACCCACAATTAAGAGCCACTTTTAACAACCAGTTTACCCAAGAAAAATACGAGGCTTACCTGCAACAGGTAGATGCCCTGCATCCCGGTGCACTGGATTTCAGGATTGCAGAAACTCCCGTATTTGTTACGAAAGATTTTACAAAAAAAATGCTGGATGCCTGCGAAGAAATTATTGATGTAATTGTAAAACCAAATTTTACAAGCCTTACCAACAGGGCCATTCCACAACACTTGCTGGTACCAGGCGAAAATAGCCATGCCGATTTTGTAGTGTTTGATTTTGGCGTATGTGAAAATGAAAATGGCATATTAGAACCACAACTTATAGAGATGCAGGGGTTTCCTACTTTGTTTGGATTTCAGGCCTATCATACAGCCCTCACCTGTAAATATGCACAGGTACCAACGGACTTTGATGCTTACTTAAGCGGCTATACCGAAACGCCATACCTGCAATTATTAAAACAAATTATTGTAGCAGATGAAGATCCCGCCCATGTGATATTGCTCGAAATATTTCCTGATCAGCAAAAAACCCGGATTGATTTTTATTGCACCGCAAAACAATTGGGCATACAAGTAGTTTGCCTTACCCAACTAAGCAGCGAAGGCAATAAATTGTATTATGAAAAAGAGGGTAAAAAAATACAGGTAAAACGAATTTACAACCGCCTAATATTTGATGACCTGCAGCAACAACAAAACCTGGGCAATATCATCGATTTTACACACCCATGGGAGGTGCAATGGGTATCTCACCCCAACTGGTTTTACCGCATCAGCAAATTTACACTGCCGCTTATACAACATCCTTACGTACCTGCCACTCAATACCTAAGTGAGGTTACCTCTATACCAACCGATTTGCATAACTATGTACTAAAACCATTGTTTTCTTTTGCCGGCATGGGCGTAATTATTGATGTAACTAAAGAGGATATAGAAAAAGTTACCGATCCCGAAAACTGGATACTACAACGAAAAGTAAAATATGCCGATGTAATACAAACCCCGGATATACCAGCCAAAGCAGAAATACGGCTTTTTTATTTTTGGAAACAGGGATGGGCAAGGCCTGTAGCGGTGCACAACCTGGCCCGTTTAAGCAAAGGCAAAATGATTGGCACCCGGTATAATAAAGATAAAACCTGGGTAGGCGGTGCTGTTGCTTTTTTTGAAAAATAAAAAATTGAAAAGCACTATACAATCCATCATGTTTACAAGCCCTACCCTTACACATCCATTAAAATAAACAGCATATGCAACCAGGCCTTCAACGTTTTAATTTTTTTATCAACCAGCTGCAGGTATTGTTAAACAAGGCAAAAAAACAAAAAAATCCGGCACTATGGTTATACAGCAATAATGCCCGAACACCTTTGTTTATGCTGGAGGCATTGGCTAAATTATACAGTGCCTTGCACCATAAAAAAAGATTTGATAAACTAAAAGCACATTTTAAACTGCTGGAAGATGCCATTGGCGCCATTGACTATTATGATACTGTTGTAAAAGACTTTTTAAAAACAAAAAATATTCCCAAGCCTGTAATTGTATACCTGCATGCACACACCCGTGAAAAAATCGAACAGCTCAACGAGCTGTTAACAGAAAAAAAATGGCTGGATGAAAATAATAGCCGTATTGCAAAAATTCAGCAAAAACTCGCCAGTGTCAACTGGCTGGATGAAGCAGCAGAGTTAAACGCCATCCAGGATTTTTATGGTGAAGAGATATATGAAATCATCGAATTTATCCAGCAAAAAAACTACCATTTTGATAATATGGAAATGGATGTACATGAACTGAGAAGAAAACTACGCTGGCTAAGCATCTATCCGCAGGCTTTACAAGGTGCCATCCAATTTACCGATAACAAACAGGCACAGCCGCATTTAAAAAAATATCTTACCAGCCAAATTATTCAATCCCCCTACAACCGCTTGCCCGATGCAGGCAGCCAGCAATATTTTTTAATGCTGCATAAAAAATACTTTTTATCACTTAGTTGGATGATTGC
>JBDKJT010000138.1:0-3688 GCA_039796475.1 Bacteroidota bacterium
CCACCGATTGTGGCATTTCATGGAGGCGTACCAGCTACTCAAAAGGCGGTGCCAGCCTTAGCACAGTAAACGGCACTACCAGCGCCAGTTTTACACCTGCCAATGCATCACAATGGAGAACAGAAAAATTAGTTTTTAGGGATTTTTGTACCGAAAATCTAAATAATATAATGATCGGTTTTGAAGCGGTAAACGATTATGGCAATAACATTTTTATAGACAGCCTTACCCTTACTGCCCATAGCTCTTATCGTAACAACGCATTGATGAAGGGCATTTCGCAACCTTTACCAGCTTTGTGTAACGGTAACTTTACCCCTGCCATCCGCTTTGGTAATGCCGGTATGGATACTTTAAAATCGGTAGACATCAATTACACGGTAGATGGTGGAGCGCCTGTAGTATACAAATGGACGGGCAGCCTCAGCAAATGCGATTCTGTTTCGCTTACATTGGCTAGCGGTACAGCGGCAGTAGGTACACATATCCTTAAAATTTATACCGCTAACCCTAATGGCGTTGCGGATGAAGCCACTTCTAATGATACCCTTACCAAAGTATTTTCGGTATACACACAGGCGGCAGCACCATTATCTGAGGGCTTTGAAACCAATGATATTCCACGTGCCAACTGGGGTATACAAAATGTAAATGGCGGTACCAGTTTTGAGCGTACCACATTGGCTGCCCGTTCGGGCTTGGCCTCTTTAAGAATAAATAATGCTGATGCACAAAACAGTTATGGTGCGGTGGATTATTTTATATCTCCCATTGTAATGAACAATAGCAGTTACGACTCTGTATTTGTAGATTTTGATATGGCATACCAGCAAGGTCCGCAATACCCGGGCTCTACCGTATTTCCGCTGGATACGCTGGAAATATTGGTAACAAAAGACTGTGGCGCCAGCTTTACCTCTGTTTGGAAAAAATGGGGATACGAACTGCAAACGGTAAACGACCCCAGCTATAGCAATACCGAGTTGTTTGTGCCAGCAGATGTTACCCTTTGGAAACATATTAAATTATACCTCACCCCATTTGTGGGCGACGATAATTACCAGCTGTACTTTGCCATGAAGGGCAATAAGCAAAACAGCCTGTACCTGGATAACGTTAATATTAGCACCCAAACGCTGCCAGAAAAACTAAAGCAACAGGGTTACCTTATTTATCCCAATCCATTTAACAGCAGCTTCCGCATTCATCACCACGCCGTAGCTCCACCTACTAACCTGCAGGCCGTACTGGTGTACAATGCAGCAGGGCAAGTAGTATGGGATAAGCGATATAATGGTAATGCCGACAGGCAAATAAATGTAGACCTCGGCAAACTGGGTAGTGGCATTTATATTTTAAAAATGATGTACTCCGATAAAACAGTGGTAGAACGCATCGTTAAAAATTAATCAATAATAAAAGTATGCAGCGGCTGCCAACTATTGGCAGCCGCTTTTGTTTATACAGATGTGTGCCGCTAACTTTGTAAAAAAATGGCTGATGCAAACTTCAATAGACTCCCTGGTGCAACTTACTACCGATAAAACGCTGGCAGCAATAGCCGCTAAGGTTTACAATAAACAACGCATTACCGATGCAGAAGCCTTGGTGCTATTTGAAAAAGGCAGCCTGGGCTTTGTGGGCACCCTTGCCAATTATATCAGGGAGCAATTGCATGGCGATACCACTTATTTTAATCGCAATTTTCATATTGAGCCTACCAATGTATGTGTGTTTAGTTGCAAATTTTGCTCTTACAGCCGCCTTTATGCACACAAAGAAGAAGGCTGGGAATTGAGCATTGACCAAATGCTGGACCTCGTAAAAAAGTACGATGGCAAGCCCATTACCGAAGTACATATTGTTGGCGGTGTGCATCCTAAAATGAATATGCAGTACTTTATTGAGCTGATGCAAAAAATTAAACAGCACCGGCCCGATTTACATGTAAAGGCATTTACAGCGGTAGAGTTGGATTACATGTTTCGTAAAGCAAAACTAACGGTGGAAGAAGGTATGCGGCAGCTGCATGCAGCAGGGCTGGATAGCTTACCCGGCGGTGGCGCAGAGATATTTCACCCGGAGATAAGAACCCAAATATGCGCCGATAAAGTAGATGGCGATGGCTGGCTTAAAATACATGAAACAGCCCATAACCTGGGCATGCACAGCAATGCCACTATGCTGTACGGCCATATTGAAACCTACCAACACCGCATACATCATATGGGCCGCCTACGAGACCTGCAAGACAAAACAAAAGGCTTTAACACCTTTATACCACTCAAGTTTAGAAACATGGATAACGATATGAGCAATGTACCCGAAAGCTCAGTGGTAGAAGACATGCGTATGTATGCCATTGCCAGGATATACCTGGATAATTTTCCGCATCTTAAAGCTTATTGGCCAATGTTGGGCAGGCAAAATGCACAGCTTACCCTATCGTACGGCGTAAATGACATTGATGGTACCATTGATGATTCTACCCGTATATACAGCATGGCTGGCAGCGAAGAACAAACCCCCACAATGAGTACGGGGCAACTAGTTACCCTTATTAAGCAAGTAAGGCGCAAACCTGTGGAGAGAGATACCCTTTATAATATTGTAAAAGATTATAGCAACGTAGCATTTACCGAGAACGATGTGCAGCTAAATTAGGTTTCGGCCGACACCGTATGGCTCATTACTTTTTTTAATAAATCTTCTGGCACAAAAGGTTTTAATACATACCCATTAATGGCAAGCCCTTTCATTTCGGCATCTACCTCCGATGGCAAGCTGGCCGTTAATGCAATAATGGGTATACCAATCCCCTGCTCCCTTATTTTTCGGATGGCGGTGTAACCATCCATTACAGGCATATGCAAATCCATTAACACCAACTGGTGCCGGGCTACATCTAACATATCAATGGCCTCTTGCCCATTGTGGGCCACTTCTATGCCAGCTCCCCAACCTTCTAAAAAATTGCGGGCTACCATTATGTTTACATTATTATCTTCTACCAATAATATGAGTGTGCCCAATAATGGTTTTTGCTTTGCAGGCTCTGCAACAGGCGCACTTTCATTGGCTATGGCCAATGCCTTTCCTTTTTTAAATACTTGTGTAAAATAAAAAGTAGCTCCTTTGCCTGGTTCGCTTTTAATCAGCAAATCGCTGTTTTGCAACAACAATATTTTTTTGCAGATAGCCAACCCTAAGCCGGTGCCACCATATTTACGGGAGGTGGTAGAGTCTTCCTGTGTAAATCTTTCAAATATTAATTGCTGGTTTTGTTTGGCTATGCCAATGCCTGTATCTATTACGCTTACTTTAACTGTAACAGTGGACTGGCCCTTAGAAATTACTCCCACGGTAACGGTTACCCCACCTTGAGTAGTAAATTTTACCGCATTCCCCACCAGGTTTTGTACTACCTGTGCAAAACGGGTTGGATCGCCCATTACTTGGCAATCCAATGCCTCATCGCCCTCGTACTGAAGGTAAATACCCTTTTCTTTAGCTTGCATACGCAGCCCCGATAATATTTTTATTATAATGCCCTTGATATCCATCTCCACTTGCTCAAAACTTATTTTTCCGGCTTCTATTTTATTATAATCGAGTATATCGTTTACAATACACAGCAGGCTATTGGCAGAAAACTGCAATACATCCAATTGCTCTTTTTGATCGGGCC
>JBDKJT010000139.1:0-6698 GCA_039796475.1 Bacteroidota bacterium
GCCATTTCATCTACCAAGTGACCAAACTTTGATTTAATACTATTTTTAAGGTCGCTGCCTTTGCGTGCTATTTTTTTTCGGGTATCGCATCCCTTATCCGGCGCAAATAATACACCCAAAATTGCACCCGCTGCCAAACCGGCCACAATGCCGGTAATAATTTTTCCTGAACTCATGATTGTATTTTTTAAAAATGAAGAATGTGTGTTACAAATGATTATTCTAACATCAGGCCAAAAAAAAATGGCAACATATATACTAAAGTACGAGCGGGGCAATGGCATGGCTGGCGAAAAATGTGGGAGATAAACGAAGCCGGTGTGCTACAATGTGCAAAATATTCCACACTCTGTAGATACCATTGCCATGGGCTTATACAAAATGTTACCTGCCAGCATGTATTAATCTATTGCCGGCAACAAAGCCAACTGTAATACCGCTGTTAATTAAAATAGCGCCGCAGTGTCCACGCCATTGTTTCATGCGATCTTACAAGGCCAGTTAGCAAATCGGCGGTGCCGGCATCTTTATATTCTTCATCACAACTGTCAATTCCTTTACGTAATGCCTTGATGATGGTTTCATGATCGGCTAATAATTCCTTTATCATATCCAGCCTTGCCGGGTATTTATCGGGCCACTCTTTTAGGCTGCCATACTGTATAAACTCTTTTAAAGTGCCCGGCACTGGCGAGCCAAGTTTATTAATGCGCTCAGCAATTTCATCAATTGCCTTTGCTATTTCGTCGTACTGATCTTCAAAAAGCCGGTGCAGTTCCATAAAACTTTCGCCCTTTACATTCCAGTGAAACTTTCGTGTTTTACTGTACAGCAACATGCCATCTGCCAAAAAACCTGTAAGCAATGCCGTTATTGCCAGCCTGTTTTTTTCAGTAATACCAATGTTTGGTTTCATGTTAAATAATTTAAATGAAAAAATGCTTTATTATCTTTAATCGTACAAGCATTGTACCATTTGCCGCAATTACTAATTAGCAGCAGTTGTGGCATGGTAATAGTTTAATATCCTGCAAATGAACATTGATAAAAAGCATGCAACGCATTAATCTAAAAAAACTTTTTGCAGCATTTAAAACAGACTACCGCATTATTACCGGTTGCATCATTGCATTTTTAATGCTGTTGCTAAGCTACCTGCTTACCCTGCTATCTAACCGGCAACTGATCACACAAATAGAAAGGGTAAACCATACCAATAAAGTAATCAGCGACCTTGAAGCCCTGCTATCGTCCGTAAAAGATGGGGAAACAGGCTTAAGGGGATTTATTGCATCTAAAGACACCGTTTTTTTAGCCCCATTTTATAAAAGTTTGCTGCATACCGACAGGATGCATAAAAGTATTGCCAGCCAAACACAACAAAATATTAAGCTACAGCAAAGCCTTGCAACCCTGCACCGGCTGATTGAAGAAAAATATAATAATATACAACGGGCACGCAGCCACTTTATTAAAACAGGCTACCAGGTAGACAGTGTGCTTGTAAATTATATTTATGCAGGCAAAAACACCATGGACAGCTTGCGGTTGCTAGTAGCCGAAATGCAGCAGCAAGAAAAAACACAACTGTATAACAATGTGCTGCAGGTACAACGTAAATATGCTGCCATCAACAGCATTGTAATTACCTCGCTTGTACTGGCTTTTATATTTGCAGGCTTTGGCGTGGTTACATTTTTCAGGGAAACCAGGGCCCGGCAATTTGCCGATAAAAAAGTAGAAGAATACCAGCAACAATTACAACAACAAATTGAAGAATTAGATCAGGCTAATAAAGAGCTGATAGAAATACGAAGAGAAGAAAAATTTGCCTCCACTGGCCGCATTGCCCGAATGATAGCACACGAAGTAAGAAACCCCCTAACCAATATCGACCTTGCCCTTGCACAGATAAAAGATGAATTAAAAAAAGAAAATGATGACACCGATTTTTTATTTGACATTGTAAAAAGAAACAGCAATCGTATTAACCAACTGATAACCGAATTGCTAAATGCCACCCGTATTGAAGACCTTCAGTTAAAAACCACTTCGCTAAACCAATTACTGGATGAAGCAGTGGCACAGGCCAAAGACAGGATAGAACTGGATAATATTAAACTGGTAAAAAATTATACCCGGCAAGCATGCGATATACAAGTAGATGAGGAAAAAATAAAGATCGCCTTTTTAAACATCCTGATAAATGGCATTGAAGCCATGAAGGATACAGCCCAACCTGTATTGCATATAAACACCTACTCCAACGGTAAACAATGTGCTGTAACATTTACCGACAATGGCATTGGTATGGATGCCGTGGCACTCAGCAAATTATTTGAGGCCTACTACAGTACCAAACCAAATGGCAACGGCCTTGGACTTACCAACACACAAAATATTGTTTTAAACCACAAAGGCAGTATAGCTGTAGAAAGCAAACCGGGCAAAGGCTCTTCCTTTACCTTAACATTTAGTTGCAGTGTTTAGCCAGCCACCTCGCTATTATTGTTAAGCTGCTCGGCAGGTGGCAATGGTGCGGCAAGACGTTTTTTAAAAAAGATATTTCGTTTGTCTGGCTGCACCTCATCACCCAACAATAAACCCCAGGGTTGCATACCATCCGTACGGTCGAATATTACTTTTAAAATTGCAATGGTGGGTATGGATAAAAACATACCAGCAACACCGGCTAGTGCACCACCTATTAACACACCGAGTATTGTAATGAGTGCATTAATTTTTACTTTGGAGCTTACCACCCGGGGCATAATAACATTATTATCTACAAACTGCACTACAGTAAGTATCACCACCACGCCCACTACATCGCTTAACTGGTTAGAGGTGCTTAAAGTAACCAATGCACAAAACACAGATGCTATCAGCATACCCACATAGGGTATCATATTTAACAATGCTGCAAATACGCCTAAAAAAACGGCATACTGCACACCCAGGGCCAGCAAGCCTGCTGCATTAATTAACGCTACTATACCCATTTCTATCAGCAGGCCAAACATGTAGCCCTGTACAATATACCTCGACTCTTTAAGTACATCCTTCACTTTATCTGTATTGTTATTGCCAAACACTCTTAAAAAAAATGTATAAATCATATCCCGGTAGTACAATAGCAAAAAAACATATACAGGTACCAGCACCAGTACCGATATAATTTCTGTAACCGACAATACTGTGTTGCCAATTACGCCAGATGCTTTTATATTATCGGCAGCATCATTTACCATTACAGCCTGATCTTGCCGGGTAATATTAAAATGTGCCGATAGCCAGGATTGCACCACCGACAAATGCCTGGATAATTGCTTTTTAATGGCAGGAATATCTTGTGTAAAATCAATTAGCTGTGTGGTTAAAAAATAAAACAACGCTATAAAAAATACCACCGTTATAAATACGGTAAAAAAAATAGCCAGCACCCGGTTGCATTTTTTTGTCTCCAGCCATTTATTAAGCGGCAGCAGCAATACGGCTACCAGTAATGCAAATGCAAAAGGCACCATAATATCCCTGCCCCAATACAGCAGCATGCCAATTAGCATTAATAAAAATAGCTGTACACAGGCCTTGATGTATACAGGCATTGTATTTACGGCACTATTAACCGGCATATAACAATCACTATAAAATGAGGAAAAAATAAACAGCTAAGCAATCAACAAAAATCAATATCAGGATGCCCGTTTAATAATATTTAGCAAGATGGCTATCACGGCTATTATCAGCAGGATATGGATAATGCCACCTGCATGAAATCCTAAAAAACCAATGGCCCAGGCTATTACCAATATTACAGCTACTACGTACAAAAGATTTCCCATAACATTTACATTTTAAGTTTTTAATAATAAATGTGGATGAAAAAATATTGCCAAAATATTTTAAGTGATTATGCCGTGTAACAAAGTTGAAAAGTTATATTAAAGTGAGGAAACTGCTATTAGCCAGCGCAGGATGTGTGGAAATATTTACCCGATAAATTTTATTCTTTTACCAATTGGTCAACCGTTTGATAAATCATGTCTTTAGTAAAGGGCTTGGGTATAAAAGTATCGGCACCATTGTTAAATGCTTTTGCCCTGTCGGAATAATTATCGTAAGCAGTAATCATTACTACTTTTGCTGCCGGGTTAGATACTTTTAGCTGGCAAATAAAATCGGCCCCTAACCCATCCGGCAGGTGATTATCTATAAATACAATTTGAGGCTGGTGTTCGGCAAGGGCGCCCGGAGCTTCAGAGAGTGAGTTTACATAACTTACCTGCAGGTTTTTGCTGCGGAGTATACTTCCGAGCAAAAAACAGATATCGATTTCGTCATCAATTATCAGGGCTTTCATGTTATTCTCTTTCTAAAAAAATTCATTTGCATGCGCTGTATATATAACACGGCATTGCACGGGTACAGCTATTACTCTTCGTTAAACTCCCGGTATTGTTTCATTTTATTATACAGTGTTTTTCTATCAACATTTAAAATTTTGGCGGCTTTGCTTTTATTGTAGTTGGCCTTTTTTAAGGCAAGCACAATGGTTTCGTATTCGGCATCGATGGTTACTGCTTTAAGCGTATGCTCGTTAATTTCAACGGGCTTTCGTACAGTGTTTACAGGCAGTTCTGCCGCTTGCCCATCAACCACACCTGCACCTGCCATTGCATTGGCATCAAAAATTAATTTATTGTGGTTTACCATTTCAAATGGTAATACGGATAAATCAATTACATCAATATCAGATAGCAAGGCCGCTCTTTTAATTACATTTTTTAATTCTCTCAGGTTGCCGGGCCAATGGTAAGTTTTAAACAATTGTGCTGCCTGCCCAGAAAAACCCGTTATATTTTTTTCGAGTTCGATATTTGTATGATGCAAAAAAAAGGCAGCAAATTCCATTATATCATCTTGCCGCTCTCTTAACGGCGGCACATGTATGCTAAACTCGTTAAAGCGATGAAAAAGGTCTTCTCTAAATTTACCCTTTTGTGCAGCATCATATAACTTTTCGTTGCTGGCCACTATTATACGTATGTCAAGGTTAATATCCCTGTTGCCGCCAACACGGCGCATTTTACGCTCCTGTACCACCCTTAATAACGATACCTGCACATCATAAGGCAGGTTAGCAATTTCATCTAAAAAAACAGTACCTCCATTGGCCAACTCCAGGCTGCCGGTTTTTTGAGTGAGGGCTCCTGTAAAAGCGCCTTTTTCGTGGCCAAATAATTCACTTGCTGCCAGCTCTTTTGATAATGCGCCACAGTCTATTGCAATAAAGGGTGCCAGGTTGCGCCTGCTTTGCTCATGTATAAATTGCGCCACCGACTCTTTACCGCTTCCGCTTTCGCCATAAATAATTACACTGTAATTGGTAGGCGACACCAGCTTTATTTGTTTTAATATATCACCAAACACACCCGTTTCGCTAAAAATATATTTGCCCTGCAACCGGGCTGTTTTTTTAATAGGCAACCTTGCGCCGTTTATGGAAGAGCTTACCTGCAATGCATCGGGCACAGCTGTTTTACTGGCTATTGCCTTTTTGATGGTAATTAATATTTCTTCGGGAAACAAGGGTTTGGTAACATAATCAAAAGCGCCATGTTTCATCACATCTACAGCCATTTTTACATCGCTGTATCCTGTAATGATAATCACAGGCATACCGGGCTGCAGCTCCCGTATTTTTAACAGGAGCGATTTCCCATCCGTATCCTCCAGCCTAAAATCGCATAGTACCACATCCGGCATTTGATTAGCCATAACATCAAGCCCCTTTTTGCCACTGTGTGCATAATCGACGTGATACCCGTTTTTTGTTAAAAACCTATGCAGCAACCTGCACATATCCACATCATCATCAATAATCAGTACTTGTTCCATATAATTGCTATATGCCTTTATAGATTGCAGCCTAAAATACCGGCCATTAAATTAATAAATAAAAATCATGCCTTTGCTTTAGCAAGCTTTTTTAACTATATGGCAAAATAATGGCGCCCCTGGAAAGAGGCGCCGCTGATTTACCGAACCCTAAAAAACCTAAACCAAAATAGATATGCTTGAATAATAAGAGCATTAAAAAATAAAAACAATTTAAGCATCCTGTATGCACCAGTATTACCAGATAATCTTATCCTTTAATCAATACTTCATATACCGGCAAACGGTACATACAGGCTGCTTAAATACGTCATTTTAGTTCCAATTACTTTACCAAATGCTTCCTGGGTACTATTAAAAAATTTACAGGGTACAGAGCCCGGCTGAGGCCGGCATATCTCCTAAATAGTTTAATCGTTTAGCAAATAATCAATCCTATCTAAAATGATTAAAAAAATTATACCAAAGTTTTTTATTAAAAAATTACCGGGGGTATACTGCTGAAATGCAGTAAAACCGGATATTATCCTTTAAGCCATCTGCTTTTCATCCACACAATCCTTTAATACGCATCAAAATGTGTAGAACAAATTCCACACATTTTGATGCCAGCACCTTTGCATGTGTTTGCATGGCTGTATGGCTAAACCGGTGCTGCTATCAATTGTCACTATATATCCATTAAATGATTAGTGCAGGGTTGCGGTGCATTTTATTTTATAAGCATCGATTGATTTTTTATCACAAACATCCGTTGCCAAATAATTGATAGCATTGCTTAAAAAATTTGCAGCACA
>JBDKJT010000140.1:0-29144 GCA_039796475.1 Bacteroidota bacterium
AGATACATCTACAAATGCTTCGTCTACATCCTGGCATACATCTGTACCCACTTCAACTACGGCCTGGTGCATTTCTGCCTTCACCTTATCTTTAATCATCTTTTGGCCTTCTTGTACAATACGCTGTTCATGGCTTTTTAGCTCTCTGGTATGGGGGTCAATCACCATGTACTCTTCTTCCACACCTACCGTAAAGTTTTTGTACGAAATATTACCCATGATTTATTTGATAGTTGATTAACGGATGCTAAAAACTGTTTTATTAAAACTGGTATTGCTGATTTAATCACTTATACAAGGCCTGTTTGGCAGCGCTTCTTTTGATATATTCTCCCCAGGTAAGGTTATCGGCACCTTCAATAGCACCCTGTGCCCTTTCAATGGCATAATTAGCGGCAGTTTCTACCACCCATTCAAAATTTTCTTCTCCCACACTGGCTTTATCAGCATCAGGCGCCGGGTTGCAAAAATCAATGGCATACGGTACGCCGTCTCTTACCGCAAGTTCTACAGTGTTAAAATCGTAGCCTAGGTATTTGTTGATGCGTAAAACAATATCCGTCATTTGGGCAAGCCGCTCTTCGGATGGTTTAAAATCGGCTACATACCTCAGGTGATGGGGGTTACGTGGCTCGTAATTCATAATACGCACATGCTTGCCACCAATACAGTAGCAACGGTAGTACTCATCAAAAATAATTTCTTCCTGCAGCAGCATTACCAGTTCTGAAGTTTCTGCATGTTTCTCAAAAAAATCGTCTACCCCTGTTAGTTTGTATACATTTTTCCAGCCACCGCCGGCAAATGGTTTCATATATGCCGGAAAGCCGATATAGTTAAATATACCGCCCCAATCCAATGGGTAAGAAAGATTTTTAAATGATTCGCTGGATGTGTCAGCCGGTAGATCACGGGATGGTAGTATTACTGTTTTGGGTACGGGTACATCTATTTTTGTAGCCAGGCAGTTATTAAAAAACTTTTCATCAGCACTCCACCAAAATGGGTTGTTTATAACGGCTGTGCCACACAGTGCAGCATTTTTTAAAAAGGCCCTGTAAAAAGGTACATCCTGCGATATCCTGTCTACAATCACTGCATAATCGGTAGCTACGCCCTGCATCACTTTTTCGATGTATACCGGCTCTGCCACTATGCCATCAATATTTTTACTGTTTATCCTTTCTACAAATGCTTCAGGAAAACTTCTTTCTTTACCGTGCAGTATTCCGATCTTTTTCATGATGATGAGATTGATAGATGAATGAAGATTTTAATTTTAGCTGTTACCAAATATATTTTCAACCAGCCTATTTTCCAAATTAATGTTCGCTACTCATGGCAAGCCATATTAAGTAAATGCAATGGTTAAAATACCCTTTTTGAATCAAGCCACTATGTTAAGTTTTCTTACTTTTGAAAAATATGCTTTTACAAAAAATGAACACAATTGCGGTAGAAAATCATTTGGTGCAATCTGTGTTTTTAAACAGGGCGGTAAAAATTGATTGTTACTTGCCTACAAATGTTGTAGCCCCGGCCGAAATAAGTTTGTTACTTATCAATGATGGACAAGACCTGGTAACGATGGGATTTGAAAAAATACTGGATGACTTATACGCCGCCAACCACATTACGCCTTTGCTGTGTGTGGGATTGCATTGCAGCACAGATAGAAAAAATGAATATGGCACTGCAACGGTATTAGATTATAAAGGGCGTGGGGCAAAAGCATCGTTGTATATGCAGTTTGTGATGGAAGAACTGATACCGTTTATCCGCCAAACATACCAGGTGTTTTCGTTTAAAGAAAAATCTTTTGCAGGCTTTTCGCTGGGGGCACTTAGTGCACTTGATATTGTATGGAACAACCCTGCAGAATTTGTAAAAACCGGCGCTTTTAGTGGTTCGTTTTGGTGGCGGGATAAAGCCCAGGAAGATGCAGATTTTGATGAGGACAAACACCGTATTATGCACCGTTTGGTAAAAGAAGGAAGCTATTATCCATGGCTACGTTTCTTTTTTGAAGTAGGTACGCAGGATGAAACAGCCGATAGAAATAACAACGGCATTATTGATGCAATAGACGATACCATTAGCTTGATAGCTGCATTAAAGCAAAAAGGCTTTGCCGATAGCGATATTGCCTACCTTGAGCTGCAGGATGGCCGGCATGATGTGCCCACTTGGGCAAGGGCCTTGCCTGATTTTTTAAAATGGGGTTGGGGTAAGTAGTGGGTTACATGATAACTTATAGATAAAGGGGCTGTATTATAGCCCCTTTATCTATAAAAAAGGTTGGCTTTACAATGTTTTGCCAGGGTATTGTTGCAAGGCAGCTTCCAGGCAATCCATAGCCTGGTTGATAGCGGTTGTGTTAAGCACATAGGCTAGCCTTACCTCTTGTTTTCCCAGCCCGGGTGTGCCATAAAAACCACTGGCCGGGGCCAGCATTACAGTTTGGTTGTGGTACTGAAAAGACTCCAGCAGCCATTGGCAAAACTGGTCGGCATCATCAACCGGTAGTTTGGCCATTGCATAAAATGCGCCGCCGGGGTTGGGGCAAAAAACGCCTGGTATGGCATTTAGCCTTTTTACAATGGTATCTCTCCTTAGCTTGTATTCTTCCTTAGTGGTGTCAAAATAATTTTCGGGTAAATCCACTGCAGCTTCACCCAGTATTTGGGCAAAACTAGGTGGGCTTAGCCTTGCTTGTGCAAACTTCATTACCGCATTTAGCAGGTTGCTGTTTTTGGTTACGAGTGCCCCAATCCGTCCACCGCAAGCACTGTATCTTTTGCTAATGGTATCCATCAATACTACATTTTGCTCTAAACCAGTAAGGTGCATGGCCGAAGTGTGGGTGCCCTCGTAGCAAAACTCCCTGTAAGCCTCATCAGCAAATAAGTACAGGTTGTATTTAAGTACAATTTGCTTTAATACCTCTAACTCTTGTTTACTATATAAGTAGCCCGTAGGGTTATTGGGGTTGCAGATAATGATCGCTTTTGTTTTGGCTGTAATTACCTTTTCAAAATCTTCAATAGGGGGTAGGGCAAAACCTGTGTCAATAGTGGAGGTAATAGGTTTTACAATTACGCCGGCTTGCACCGCAAACCCGTTATAGTTGGCATAAAAAGGCTCAGGTATAATTACTTCATCACCAGCATCCATGCAAGCCATAAATCCAAACAAAATGGCTTCGCTGCCCCCGGTGGTGGTGATAATTTGCTCATGGGTAACATCTATACCTACCCGGTGATAATATTGGGCTAGTTTTTTACGGTAGCTTTCGTTGCCAGCACTATGGCTGTACTCTAGTACTTTAAAATCGCTGTTACGTACCGCATCCAAAATTGTTTCTGGGGTGGCAATATCTGGCTGGCCAATATTTAAGTGAAATACTTTGGTACCCCTTTTTTTTGCAGCTTCTGCATAAGGAACCAATTTTCTGATGGGTGAAGGTGGCATATGCTGGCCACGCTGGCTGATTTGTAACATATCGCAAATATAGTTTGCTGGATTAATTGGTATAAATAGCTTGTAAAATATTTAGACCGTTTTAAGCCTATTATAAATATAGCAATGTAGGCGGTAAAGGGTTGCAAACCGTTATTGTATTAAATTTTATAGAACAAATATCGAGGAGGCAGGCACAAGTTTCAAGAAAGGTTACACTAAAAAAAAGAATAAAATAGGTTGATTAACAACTAAATATGCCAATTGGTAGCCTTGGCCTGCTTTAATAAACATCACCGCATTGCTGTTAAATCGTATCTGTTGTAAGCACAAAGAGGAAATTATTGTTTAATAGTAAGACTGGGGATAAAAAAATAGATAATTGCTAAAAAACTTTTGAAAAAACCTTTGCCATTTCAAATGCTACCCTTACCTTTGCACTCCAAATTAAAAAAACGTAAGTTTAAAGTTCTTTACATATGTCACAAAGAATCAGAATAAAACTGCAGTCTTACGACCATAACCTGGTTGACAAATCAGCTGAAAAAATCGTTAAGACTGTACGCAGTACAGGAGCCGTGGTAACTGGTCCTATTCCTTTACCAACCCAGAAAAAGATATTTACCGTATTGCGTGCGCCTCATGTAAACAAAAAGGCACGTGAGCAGTTTCAATTGTGTACGCACAAACGTTTATTAGACATTTACACCAGCAGCAGCCGCACTGTGGATGCATTAAGCAAACTGGATTTGCCAAGTGGTGTTGATGTAGAAATTAAGGCTTGATGAACCACCCGTATACTTTTTTATAAAAAGTCAAGGCGGGAAAGGCAGAAAGTCAGTTCTTAAAAAATAGTTAAACATCTATGTCCCCCTAATACGGGACCGCTGGATATAAATAGAATACAATGAAAAGTATTATTGGTAAGAAAATTGGTATGACCAGCATTTTTGATGCTACCGGTAAGCAAACTGCCGTAACCATCATAGAAGCTGGCCCATGTGTGGTAACACAAAAGAAAACCGTAGAATCAGACGGTTACAATGCCCTCCAGATTGCATTTGGCGACAAAAAAGAAAAACACTCCTCTAAGTCTGAAGTTAATCACTTCGCCAAAGCACAAACCTCTCCCAAAAAGATTGTTAGGGAAATCCGCAACAGCGAAATCGACAAAAATATAGGTGAAACAATTACTGTAGACATTTTCTCTGAAGGAGACAATGTTGAGGTGGTAGGTACATCCAAAGGAAAAGGTTTCCAGGGTGTAGTAAAGCGCCATGGCTTTAGTGGTGTGGGTGAAGCTACACACGGCCAACATGATCGTCAAAGAGCACCCGGTTCTATCGGTAACTCTTCTGATGCATCACGTGTATTTAAAGGTATGAGGATGGCTGGTCGCTTGGGACAAGACAGGGTTAAAATGAAAGGATTGAAAGTGGTAAAGATTTTTGCTGAAAAAAATTATATCCTCATCAGCGGTTCGGTACCAGGTCACAATGGTTCAATTGTTTTAATTCAAAAGTAAGCGTCATTCATCGGTAGCTGAAACGACAAAAATTAATAATCATGCAAGTAGATGTTTTAAATATACAAGGCGCCAAAACCGGCAGAACAATTGAACTGCCGCAGGAAATTTTTGGTGCAGAGCCTAATAACCACGTGGTTTACCTGGCTGTAAAACAATACCTGGCAGCACAACGCCAGGGTACACACAAGGTAAAAACCAGGGCAGAAGTAAAAGGTGCCTCTCGTAAGCTGCATAAGCAAAAGGGTACTGGTGGCTCACGTAAAGGTAATATCCGCAACCCTTTGTACAAAGGTGGTGGTACTGTGTTTGGCCCTAAGCCGCATGGTTACGATATTAAATTAAACAGGAAAGTAAAAGACCTGGCTAAAATAAGTGCATTAAGCGCCAAAGCAAAAGAAAATTCTATTGTGGTGGTGGAAGATGTAAAAATGGATGCACCCAAAACAAAAGATTTTGCAGGTATCCTTAAAAGCTTGCAGGTTAACAATAAAAAAGCATTGTTTGTAATACCAGATTATAACGACAATGTTTACCTGAGCCTGCGTAACATACCTGGTGTACAAGGATCATTGTTAAGCGATGTTAACACTTACGATATTGTAAATGCAAACGTGCTGGTGTTTACAGAAAGCGCAGCTAAAATTTTTACAGAAGAAGAAAAAGCTGAAGCCTAATAACAACAGCTGATCACAAAAAATATCAAAATTAGTTTTATGAAATTGTCTGATGTTTTAATAAAGCCGATTTTATCTGAAAAGGTAAACAAGCAATCTGAAAAGCTAAACCGTTACGCTTTTGTTGTTGGCAGAAAAGCAAACAAGCTGGAAATTAAAAAAGCAGTAGAAGAGTTTTATGGTGTGCAGGTTAAAGAGGTTAATACTGTAGTAATGCCCGGTAAAGCAAAATCTAGGTTTACAAAAGCTGGTTTATTAACAGGCCGTAAGCCTGCTAAAAAGAAAGCCTATGTAACTGTTGCAGAAGGCGAAACAATTGACCTGTACGGTACAGTTTAATTTACAAATCTGAATGGCATCAACTGCCGCAAAAGTTGAGTATAAAATATAACAAACAATGGCACTTAGAAAATACAAACCAACAACAGCAGGAACCAGGTGGAGAATTGGTAATGCATATGCAGAGGTTACAACAAACGTTCCTGAAAAATCTTTATTAGAAAGACAAAAGAGCACAGCAGGCCGTAATGCCCAGGGCAGAAGGAGCATGCGTTATATAGGTGGTGGTAATAAAAAAATGTACCGTTTGGTAGATTTTAAAAGAGATAAAAAGGATATACCTGCTACTGTAAAAAGTATTGAGTACGATCCTAACCGTACCGCCTTTATCGCTTTACTGGTATATGCAGATGGAGAAAAGCGCTACATCATCGCCCCCAATGGCTTACAAGTAGGTGCTACTGTTTTAAGCGGCGATAGCGTAGCGCCCGAATTAGGTAATGCATTGCAAATGAAAAATATGCCTTTGGGTACTATGATTCATAATATTGAAATGCAGCCAGGGCAAGGTGGTAAATTGGTACGTAGTGCCGGTACAAGCGCACAGCTCTCTAACAAAGAAGAAAAATATGCTGTATTAAAAATGCCTAGTGGCGAGTTGAGAAAAGTATTGATCAACTGTTACGCAACAGTAGGTGTAGTGAGCAATAGCGATCATAACCTGGAAAGCATGGGTAAAGCCGGCCGTAACAGGTGGAAAGGTATCAGGCCACGTAACAGGGCAGTAGCAATGAACCCGGTTGATCACCCAATGGGTGGTGGTGAAGGTAGGGCTTCTGGTGGTCACCCACGCAGCCGTACTGGAAAATACGCTAAAGGCCAGGTTACCCGTACAAGAGGTAAAGGATCTGATAAAATGATCATCCAGCGCCGCAACGGTAAAAAAATAAGTAAGTAATTAATCACTGTTAAAATATCCTGCGCAATAGCAAGGGAAAATCAACAAAAAAATATCACATGGCTCGTTCGATTAAAAAAGGTCCTTATGTAGATGCCAACCTCGAAGGAAAAGTATTAGGAATTAATGATGGCAAAATTAAAAAAGGTGTTATTAAAACCTGGAGTCGCAGGTCTACCATCACCCCAGATTTTGTAGGGCATACACTGGCTGTACACAATGGCAACAAATTTATCCCTGTTTACGTAACAGAGTTTATGGTAGGCCATAAGTTAGGTGAATTTGCGCCAACCCGTAATTTTAAAGGACACTCAAGTAAGAAGATATCATAATTGACGATTGAATATTGATGTGTTAATATGGAGGAATACCACCACTATTAAACGCCTCAATCTTAAATATTAAATACACAATGGAAGCAGTAGCAAAACTCAGAAATTATCCTACATCACCACGTAAAATGCGTTTACTGGTAGATCTTATCCGTGGTATGGAAGTGGAAAAAGCTTTGGGAGTATTACAATTCAGCACCAAACATCCCGCTGTTCCTTTATTTAAATTGCTGAAAAGCGCTATCAATAACTGGGAGCAAAAAAACAGCGATGTAAAGGTGGAGGATGCTAAGCTGGTGGTTAAAGCAGTAATGGTTGATGGTGGCAGAGTAATTAAACGTATGCGTCCTGCACCACAGGGCAGGGGTTATAAAATCCGCAAACGCAGTAACCACGTAACATTAATTGTCGACAGCAAAAGTTAATATTTTAATTAAAACGAATTAACCAATAATATGGGTCAAAAAACAAATCCGGTTGGTATCAGGTTAGGCATCATCCGTGGATGGGACAGTAACTGGTATGCAAACAAAAAAGAGTTTGGCAGCAAGTTAATTGAAGACAACAAAATCAGGAACTACCTGAATGCCCGTATCAACAAAGGAGGCATTTCTAAAATAGTGATTGAGCGTACGCTTAATAAATTGATTGTTACCATTCACACATCTAAGCCAGGTATCATTATCGGTAAAGGCGGTGGTGAGGTAGACAGGATTAAAGAAGAGCTGAAGAAGTTAACAGGTAAAGATGATGTACAAATAAATATCCTGGAAATTCGCCGCCCAGAGTTAGATGCACAAATTGTAGCAGATACCATTGCCCGCCAAATTGAAGGCCGTATCAATTACAAGCGTGCTGTTAAAATGTCTATTGCATCTGCTTTAAGAATGGGTGCAGAAGGTATTAAAGTTCGTTGCGGTGGACGTTTGGGTGGTGCAGAGATTGCCCGTAGCGAAGAAATTAAGCAAGGCAGAACCCCCTTACATACACTTCGTATGGATATTGATTATGCCAATGTATTTGCTCAAACAGTATACGGTAAAATTGGTATTAAGGTTTGGATATGTAAAGGTGAAGTTTTGGCAAAAAGAGACCTTAACCCCAATATACTCGGTAACGCTGGTAAAGAAGCAGATGTAAGAGGTGGATTTGAAGGCCGTGGCGATAGAAGAGAAAGAGATGACAGAAGAGGTGGTGGAGACAGAAGAGGTGGTGGCAGAAGAAACTAATCAGTTAACAAGCCGGCGGAATAATCCATCAATCGTTTCGCAATAAAAGTTTAAAAGAATTAAAAGTGGTTTGAGGCAGGAAAAGCAAAACATCCTAACACTCAAATCGTAAATCGAAATACGATGTTACAACCAAAAAGATCAAAACATAGAAAGGCGCAGAAAGGCCGTATCAGGGAAGTAGCTAAAAGAGGTACTACCATCTCCTTCGGTTCTTTTGGTCTTAAAGCACTTGAGCCAATCTGGTTAACCAACAGGCAAATTGAAAGTGCCCGTCAGGCAATGACCCGTCACATGAAAAGAGAAGGTAACGTGTGGATCAGGATTTTTCCTGACAAGCCAATTACAAAAAAGCCACTAGAGGTAAGGATGGGTAAAGGTAAAGGTAACCCAGAGTATTGGGCAGCTGTAATAGAACCAGGACGTATTTTGTTTGAAGCTGATGGTGTTCCCTTACAGGTTGCTAAAGAAGCTTTTGAACTGGCAGCACAAAAATTACCCATCGCTACCAAGTTTGTAATCAGGAGAGATTACCAGGCTTAAAATAAATTAGCTAATTAGCCAATGTGTTTACGGCAGATATAGACAGTTTGTAAAACAAGTTTATATCGCAAAGCACATTAACAAATTAATACACAATGTCAAAGAAAGTAGATTTTTTATCGAGTATCAAAGGGTTGAGTGCTGAAGACCTGAAAGCAAAAATTGCTGAAGACGAGCTAAGGCTTAAAAAACTGTCTTTTGCTCACAGTATTTCTCCGCTGGAAAATCCGGTGAGTGTACGTTTACTGCGTAAAGACATAGCACGTTTAAAAACCTTATTAAGAAGTAAAGAACTGGGTTTATAATAAACCATAAATTTTGCAACAATGAGCGAAATAGCTAACACAGAAAAAAGAAACTTACGTAAAAGTAAAATCGGTGTTGTATCAAGCAACAAAATGGATAAAACCATTACCGTAACTGTAGAAAGGAAAGTGAAACACCCTTTGTATGGTAAGTTTGTAAAAAAATCTACTAAGTTTCATGCCCACGACGAAAAAAACGAGTGCAGCATTGGTGATACTGTTAAAATAATGGAATCAAGGCCCCTTAGCAAAACAAAGCGCTGGAGGCTGGTGGAAGTAATTGAAAAAGTAAAATAATCAGGTATTTAGCCGTTACCTTTTACCAGGTATGCCGGCTCTTTAATAAAAACATTTTTAATTGATTTCAGATTGCTGGTTAGCAAAACACTCAAACCAGACATCCTAAATCAGAAATTATAAAGAAATGATTCAGCAAGAAAGCAGATTAAACGTGGCAGACAACAGCGGAGCTAAAGAAGTACTGTGTATCCGTGTGTTGGGCAACTCTGGCCAGGACTACGCTAAAATTGGTGATAAAATTGTGGTTACCGTTAAAGACGCTATGCCTGCAGGCGGTATCAAAAAAGGTACAGTAAGCAAAGCCGTAATTGTAAGAACTACAAATAAACTGCGTCGTAAAGATGGCTCTTACATCCGTTTTGATGATAACGCTGTAGTACTGCTGAACAATGCAGACGAACCAAGAGGCACCCGTATTTTTGGCCCGGTAGCCAGGGAGCTGAGGGATAAAGGATACATGAAAATTATTTCACTGGCGCCTGAAGTACTGTAAAAAAAGAAAAGAGTAAACAACAAAAGGCCAAAAAGACAAGTCAATTAGTTATAAAACATTCTTTACAACTTTTTGATAATTGAATTTTGACTTTTCAAAGCTTAATAAAAATGAGTACAAGATTTAAACCTAAGTTTAACATTAAGAAAGGCGATAACGTAGTTGTAATCGCTGGTGATGATAAAGATCTGAAAAAGCCACGCAAGGTGCTGGAAGTGCTGGTTGAAAAAGCACGTGTATTGGTAGAAGGTGTAAACATCGTTACCAAGCATACCAAACCCACTTCTCAAAATACCAAAGGTGGTATTGTAAAAGTGGAAGCACCTATTGCTATTTCTAATGTAATGCTGTGGGATGCCAAAGCTGGTGCACCTGCCAAAGTAAAGCGTACCAGGGAAAATGGTAAATTAATTAGAGTATCTAAAAAATCAGGGGAGGCTATAAAATAATGAGTACTTCTAAATACACGCCAAGATTAGCAGACAAGTACACTAAAGAAGTGGCACCTGCTTTAATGAAAAAGTTTGGTTACCAAAGTGTAATGCAAGCTCCAAAACTTACTAAAATTTGTTTAAACCGTGGTGTTAACGGCGCCGTGGCCGACAAAAAATTAGTAGACATTGCTGTAGAAGAGTTAAGCAATATTACTGGTCAAAGGGCTGTGCCTACCACTAGTAAAAAAGACATCTCAAACTTTAAGTTGCGTAAAAACATGCCAATTGGTGCAAGGGTTACGCTTCGTGGCGAAAAGATGTTTGAATTTTTAGACAGGTTTGTATCTGTATCATTACCACGTGTACGTGATTTTAAAGGTGTTAACGACAAGTCGTTTGATGGCCGTGGTAACTACACATTGGGTATTACTGAGCAAATCATTTTTCCAGAAATTGATATCGATAAAGTAAATAAAATTACTGGCATGGATATCACTTTTGTAACCACTGCTACTACCAACGAAGAAGCATACGAGTTACTGAAGGAATTGGGGATGCCTTTTAAAAATATCAAAAAATAAATCTAAATACCAGGAGCGGTAATTAATACTTATCACCCGGATTTTAAAACATAGAATTTAAAAAAACAACATGGCAAAAAAATCAGTAGAAGCCAGGCAAAGAAAGCGTGAAGCAATGAGCGCTAAATATGCTGAGAAAAGAGCAGCACTTAAAGCCGCCGGCGATTACCAGGCACTGGATTTACTTCCAAGGAATGCATCACCTGTACGTTTAAGGAACCGTTGCCAATTAACGGGCCGCCCAAGAGGTTACATGCGTCACTTTGGAATTTCAAGAAACCAGTTCCGTGATATGGCCTCACAAGGTAAAATACCTGGTGTAACCAAAGCCAGCTGGTAATACCTGCTGCAAATGCAGGATAGCGAAGGATATCGCATTGACAAAACTTATTTAAAAAATCAATCAACAAAAACAATGGTAACTGATCCTATAGCAGATTTTCTTACAAGAATTCGTAATGCACAAATGGCTAACCACCGTATCGTGGAAATTCCAGCCTCTAATCTTAAAAAGCGTATTACCGAAATTTTGTACGAAAAAGGGTACATCCTAAAATACAAATTTGAAGAAGATAGCAAACAAGGCATCATTAAGATAGCACTTAAATACGATGCAGCTACCAAACTTCCAGTTATACAAAGCCTCGAAAGAATAAGCCGCCCAGGATTGCGTACTTATGCAAAGCCGGGTGACTTTAAAAGGGTTAAAAATGGTTTGGGTATCTCAATCATCTCTACCTCAAAAGGTATAATGACGGATAAAGAAGCCAAAGCACAAAATGTAGGTGGCGAAGTATTGTGCAATATTTGCTAATATTTCAACGGCTCATCAAGTAAATTTCCGATCTGACAATTAAGCCGGAGTCGTGGCTGAACACAGATCAATTGTAAATAACAACATAAAAAACCGACTATGTCTAGGATAGGTAAAAAACCAGTAGAATTTCCAGCCGGCGTTACAATCGCTGTTGGAAATGATAATGTAGTAACAGTAAAAGGGCCAAAGGGCGAATTGAAGCAGGCAATTGACAGAGATATTAAAATTGAGGTAAAAGATACATCTGTAGAAATTGGTCGTCCTACCGATCAAATACGCCACAAAGCTTTACACGGTTTGTACCGTTCTTTAATCAGCAATATGGTTAAAGGCGTTACAGATGGTTATACAAAAAAATTAGAACTGGTGGGTGTGGGTTACAAAGCTGCTAACACTGGTAACTTGCTGGATTTGTCTTTAGGTTATTCTCACAACATTTTAATTGAGATACCAAAAGAATTAAAAGTTGCTACTGCACAAGAAAAGGGACAAAACCCTTCAATTACACTAGAAGGTGTAGATAAGCAATTGCTTGGCCAGGTATGTGCTAAAATCCGCAGCCTGCGTAAGCCAGAACCATACAAAGGTAAAGGTGTGAAATTTGCTGGTGAGATATTGAGAAGAAAAGCAGGTAAAGCAGCAGGTAAATAATTAATACATTCATTTTTTCCCGGCAGTATCGGGAGAGTTAAATAAAAGAATATGAACAGTAAAGCAAGTGCAAGGCAAAAGATCAGGTATCGCATCCGTAAAAAAATCAGCGGCGTTACCGGCAAGCCAAGATTAAGCGTTTTTAGAAGCAACGCTGATATTTATGTACAGCTTATCAATGATGAGACAGGAACAACCCTTGCATCTGCCTCATCAAAAGATAAAGATATCCTGGCTCAAAAGGTTACTAAATCTGAAAAAAGTAAACTGGTAGGTGCTGCTATCGCCAGAAAAGCAAACGAATTGGGCATTGCTACAGTAGTATTCGACCGTGGTGGTTATATCTTCCATGGCCGTGTTAAAGCAGTGGCTGATGGTGCAAGAGAAGCAGGCTTACAATTTTAATTTTAAATTTTTAATAAGCACTATACATGTTAAAATCAAATGATAACAGCAGGGTAAAGGCAGGCGACCTGGAATTAAAAGAAAAGGTAGTTGCCATTAACCGTGTGGTAAAAACAACCAAAGGTGGCCGTGCATTTAGTTTTTCTGCACTGGTAGTGGTGGGTAATGGTAATGGTGTAGTAGGCCAGGGTTTGGGTAAAGCTAAAGAAGTACAAGAAGCCATTACAAAAGGTATTGAAGATGCTAAAAAGAACCTGGTAAAAGTTCCTGTTATGCATGGCACTATTCCACACGATCAGCTTACTAAAGAAGGAGCTGCTAAGGTGTTAATAAAGCCAGCAGCACATGGTACAGGTGTAATTGCCGGAGGTAGTATGAGGGCTGTATTAGAAGCTGCAGGTATTACCGATGTATTGGCAAAAAGCCTGGGCTCTGCTAATCCGCATAACGTGGTTAAGGCAACTGTAAAAGCATTGGCTACACTGCGTGAACCAATTGCCGTTGCTAAAACAAGGCAAATCTCTTTAAAGAAAGTATTTAACGGATAATAAAAGTTTATTGCTCAAACTTTATTGTTTAAAGTATCAATCGCTTTATAGCAGTTAAAATTTAAGCACTAAACCATCAACTCTTTGGGTTATGAAAAAAATTAAAATCACACAAGTAAAAAGTGTAATTGATAGGCCAGAACGCCAAAAGCGTACTATGGAAGCCTTAGGTTTAAGAAAATTAAATGCTACGGTAGAAGTAGAAGCTACGCCTCAAATACTGGGTATGGTTACTAAAGTAAACCACCTTGTTACAGTAGAAGAACTGGCTTAAGCAGCACAAATGTGTTGAGGCTGGCTAATAAAATTCAGCACACTCAACATTTAGGTTTTTACATTATTATTATAACAGCGAGGGGTGATACCCCGAAAGTTCAAAATCAAATAAACGTATGCAATTACATTCATTAAAACCGGCAAAAGGCGCAACTCATAAAGAAAAGCGTTTGGGCCGTGGTGAAGCAAGTGGTAAAGGTGGTACTTCTACAAAAGGTAACAAGGGTGGCCAAAGCCGTGCTGGTTACAAAAGTAAAATGGCTCACGAAGGTGGCCAGATGCCAATTCAACGTCGTATACCAAAGCGTGGTTTTAAAAATATCAACCGTGTTGAGTACAAAGTATTAAACTTGGGTCAGATTGATCATTACGCAGAAAAATATAGCATTACTGAGTTTACAGCCGAAAACCTTTACATCAATAGCCTGATCGGTCAAACAGACCGTATCAAAATATTAGGTACTGGTGAAGTTAAAGGTAAGTATGCCTTTAAAGTAAACGCTATCAGTGCCAATGCAAAAGCTGCTATTGAGGCTGCCGGTGGTACAGTAGAAATAGTAAAGTAATTTCACGATATTTGCAGACGCTTCCTGCTTGCCTTCTGATAAGGGTGGGTATGTAAAGCGTCTTTTTTGCGTTAACAAGAAACTTTTAAAAAACTATTCTGTGAAGAAGTTCATCCAAACACTAAAGAACATCTGGAGTATTGAGGAACTGCGGAAGAAAATCTTATTCACCCTTTTACTGGTATTTATTTACCGTTTAGGTTCTTACATTGTTCTGCCCGGTATCGATCCTAATAAACTGGCTAACCTTGAAAATAGTACCAAAAGTGGTATGCTGGGTTTGCTGGATGCATTTGTAGGTGGTGCTTTTCATAAGGCTTCAATTTTTGCCTTGGGTATTATGCCTTACATCTCTGCTTCTATCTTTATGCAATTGATGACCATCCTGGTTCCTCAAATGCAAAAAATCCAAAAAGAAGGTGAAAGTGGCAGAAAGAAAATAAACCAATGGACCCGTTACCTTACCGTAATTGTTACAGCATTCCAGGCGGCTGCTTATATTGGTTATTTAAAAAGCCAGGGTAATGCCGAAGCACTTATCCAATCTTACGAAGGTTATTTTGTTATTTCTACTGTTGTTATTTTAACCGTAGGTACGCTGTTTGTAATGTGGCTGGGCGAAAAAATTACCGACAAAGGTTTAGGCAATGGTACATCTATCATAATAATGATGGGTATTTTGGCCAGGCTGCCAGAGGCATTTTTACAAGAGTGGAGCTCCAGGATCACCAAAGGTGGTGGTGGTTTGCTTATCTTCTTAATAGAAATTGCTTTTCTTGTAGCAATCATCATGGGCCTTATTATGTTAATACAAGGCACCAGGAGGGTACCAGTTAATTATGCCAAGCAAATAGTGGGCAACAGGCAATTTGGTGGAGCCCGTAATTTTCTTCCTTTAAAAGTAAATGCAGCTGGTGTAATGCCCATTATATTTGCACAGGCTATTTTATTTTTGCCAACTATTTTTTCTGGGTTTACAGGTGGTGGTTGGGCTAAATATTTTACCGATCACAAAAACGTTGTGTACATGATTGTATACTCGGTATGTGTGATAGCTTTTACCTTTTTGTATACCGCTTTAATTTTCAACCCCAAGCAAATGGCAGAAGATTTAAAGCGTAACAATGGGTTTATACCCGGTGTAAAGCCCGGACAGCCAACTGCAGATTATATCGGTACCATTATGGATCGTATTACCTTACCCGGTGCCGTTTTACTGGCATTGGTAGGTATACTGCCCGGTATTTTTGAACTGGTGTTTAAAACGCAGCAAAGTTTCTCTACTTTTTATGGTGGTACCTCTTTGCTGATTATGGTGGGTGTAATATTAGATACATTACAGCAAATAGAAACTCAGTTACTGATGCGCCAGTACGATGGTTTAATGAGTAGTGGCCGTGTACAAGGAAGGCAAACAGTTACAAGTGGCATGTAATTTCCAGGTCACTGGTTATAAATAAAATTAAAGTGAACACCCTGGCGAATATCGCCGGGGTGTTTTTGTAAAATTAGTTACGAAATATATACCTGATGATTCAATATAAAACACACGAAGAAATTGAGCTCATGCGAACCAGCGCTTTGCTGGTAGGTAAAACACATGCCGTACTGGCTAAAGAAATTAAGCCGGGTATCAGTACCATGCAATTAAATAAATTGGCCGAAGAATTTATACGGGATAACGGTGCTGTACCATCATTTAAAGGCTATGGCACACCTCCTTTTCCCTTTGCTTGTTGTATGAGTGTAAATGATGCAATTGTACATGGTTTTCCCACAAGCGATGTGTTAAAGGATGGGGATATCGTTTCGGTAGATATTGGTGTTTTTAAAAATGGTTTTCATGGCGACAGTGCTTATACCTACGCCATTGGGCAAATTAGCCAGGCGGTACAGGCATTATTGGTTGCTACAAAAGAATCACTATATAAAGGCATCGAAAAAGCAGTGCATGGAAACAGGGTAGGTGATATTGCTTTTGCGATACAAAACTATACCGAAAAAGAACGAGGCTATGGTGTGGTAAGAGAACTGGTAGGCCATGGCCTTGGGCGCAACCTTCACGAAGATCCGCAGGTGCCTAATTACGGAAAAAGGGGTACCGGCGCCAAATTAAAAGAAGGCATGGTAATAGCCATAGAACCTATGATTAACATGGGTACAAAAAATATATTTTACGATAAAGATGGGTGGACCATCAGAACGGAAGATGGAAAGCCCTCTGCACATTTTGAGCACAACGTTTGTGTTAAAAAAAATAAAGCAGATATTCTTTCTTCATTTACAGAAATTGAAGCGGCAGAAAAAGCCAATCCAAATTTGTTTTACGCTTACTAATTGATGTTTACTTCAAATATTGCAAAACCTTCAGCCGCTAGCTGAAGGTTTTGCAATTTACAAAGCGTTTGCTGTATATAATTTTATTGTAACTTCATTTTAAACAATTTGATTTGATACGTTTTATATTAAATGATAAGGAGATAACTACTAGTTTACCGGCTGGCACTGCTTTGTTGGATTTTATCCGTTATCATAAAAACTTGAACGGTACAAAAATCGGTTGCCGGGAGGGAGATTGTGGTGCTTGTACAATTTTGGCTGGCGAAATGGTGGGTGATAAATTGGTTTACAAATCAGCTACCAGCTGCCTCATGGCTTTGGGTAATGCACACGGTAAGCATATTGTAACCATCGAGGGGGTAAACATACAGCAGCTTAATTTTATTCAAGAAGCTTTTGCCATAGAAGGTGCTACGCAATGTGGATTTTGTACACCCGGTTTTATCATGTCGCTTGTTGGTTTTTGTGTTAAACACTCCACACAAGATGGATTAACAGCGTTGGATGCGGTTAGCGGTAATATCTGCCGCTGTACCGGCTATAAATCAATCGAAAGGGCCGTGGCAATGGTAGCCGATAAAATGGCACATTGTGGTGAGGAGGATGCCATTGGTTATGCTGTAGCCAACAATATATTACCGGCTTATTTTGCAACCATACAACCAATATTGCTAAATTATCAATTGCAGCAAAGGAGCAGTGTACCTGTAAATACCGGGGCACAAAAGTTTTTAGGGGGAGGCACAGATTTATTTGTGCAACAACACGATGCTATGCATGATGCAGATATCAGCCTGTTGTTTGATAAAACGCACTTAAATGGTATACATCAATCGGGCACTGCTTGCTGGATGGGAGCATCCGTTACAGTAACAGATATGTTAGAGTCTTCGGTATTTCGAAAGCACTTCCCCAATTTGGTGCAATACTTAAGGCTGGTATCGTCTACTCCTATTCGTAATATGGCCACCATTGCAGGAAACTTTGTAAATGCGTCGCCGATTGGTGATTTAACCGTTTTCTTTTTGGCATTGGATGCACAGTTGGTGCTAAGCGATGGTATCAGCACCCGTGAGTTGCCTTTACGACAGTTTTATAAAGGATACAAAACCCTGGATAAATTACCCGGGGAGCATATTGAAAAAATATGGTTTGAGCTGCCTGCAGCAGGTGCGCTTTTTAATTTTGAAAAAGTTTGCAAACGCACCCACCTGGATATTGCCAGTGTAAATACTGCTATTAGCATACAGCATAACAACGATGTTATTCAGCAGGCAGGTTTATCAGCAGGTGGGGTAGGGCCCGTGCCTTTATTTCTTCGCCAAACCTCCTTATTCCTGCAAGGAAAAAAAGTAACCGAGGCAATGGTAGAGCAGGCAATTGAAATTGCCCAATCAGAAATATCCCCTATTAGTGATGTACGTGGTACGGCAGTGTATAAACGCTTTTTGCTATCTCAGTTACTGCGTGCACATTTTATTTCATTATTTACTGCACTGGATGCAGGTAAATTAGTTAAGGTTTAAACATGAAGAACATAGATTCCTATTCACATACCCGTGGCGAGTCGGTATACCTGGATGATATACCCTTGCTGGCAGGTACTTTATTTGCCGCATGTTTCGATGCTCCGGTGGCCCATGGTATACTGGTGTCTATTGATGCATCAGCCGCTAAACAAAGCGATGGTGTAATAGCTGTTTTAACTTATAAAGATGTAACCGGTCAAAATCAAATTGGCGGCATCATACCAGACGAGCCGTTGTTTGCACACAACGAAGTGCATTTTTGCGGCATGCCTATTGCGTTGGTACTTGCCGAAACAGCACAGCAGGCTGCGGCAGCAGTAAAAAAAATTACGGCTGTTATAGAGCCGCTGCCTGTAATAACCAATGCCAGGGAAGCTGCTGCAAAAGGGCAACTGATAATACCACCACGTACCTTTAAAATAGGAAACACCACTACAGCATGGCCAACCTGCGCACATGTATTTGAAGGAACCTGTGATACTAACGGACAAGAGCACCTGTATATTGAAACGCAAGGTGCTTATGCTATACCACAAGAGCAAGGGGTGATAAAAGTATATTCTTCCACCCAGGGGCCAACAGCTGTGCAAAGGGCTGTATGTAAGGTTACGGGCTTACCCATGCACCAGGTAGAAGTGGATGTTACCCGATTGGGCGGAGGCTTTGGCGGTAAAGAAGACCAGGCAAATACATGGGCGGCATTGTGTGCATTAGCAGCACATATTACAAGGCGACCTGTAAAATATAGCTTACACAGGATGGAAGATATGCGGATGACCGGCAAAAGGCATCCCTATTCATCTGATTATAAAATTGGATTAGACAGTAATCTTAAATTACTAGCATTTGAAATAACCACTTATCAAAATGCCGGTGCCGCAGCTGATTTATCTCCGGCGGTGTTGGAGCGTACACTGTTTCATTGCACCAACAGTTATTATATACCCAATGTTACGGCTACTGCTTTTAGCTGTAAAACCAACCTGCCACCCAATACAGCTTTTAGAGGCTTTGGTGGCCCACAGGGAATGTTTATTATAGAAGCTGCTATTGCACATGCTGCGGAAAAAATTGGGGTTGATGCCTCTGTAATACAGCAAAATAATTTATTGAAAACGGGAGATGAGTTGCCCTACGGCCAAAAAGTGGTAAGTGAGGCAAAAGAGTGCTGGAGTAGGGCAGATGAACTTTACCAGTTGGCTACGATTAAAAATGAAATTGCCGATTTTAATCTGGCTAACCAATTAGTAAAAAAAGGGATGGCAGTAATGCCGATTTGTTTTGGCATTTCATTTACCAATACATTGATGAATCAGGCCCGATCGTTGGTGCATGTGTACACCGACGGCACCGTAGTAATAAGTACCGGTGCTGTAGAAATGGGGCAAGGCGTTAATACAAAAATTGTACAAGTGGCTGCTCATGTTTTTGCAATTGATGCGGCAGCAATAAGGGTTAACAGTACTAACACTTACCGTATTGCCAATACATCTCCATCTGCTGCCAGTGCCACTGCCGACCTTAATGGTAAAGCAACATTATTGGCCTGCACCGAAATAGCCGATCGGTTAAAAGCTTTTGCTGCAGCGGAATTACAGGTGCCTGTGGATAGCATCAGTTTTTGTAACGGACAAGTATGCATAGATGGCCATCCATCTGCATTGGATTGGATTAAATTGGTACAACTTGCTTATGCCAAACGGGTTAATTTGTCGCAGCATGCCCACTATGCCACCCCCGATATTCACTTTGATAAAACCATCGAAAAGGGGCACCCTTTTGCATATCATGTATTTGGCACTGCTATTATAACGGTAACGGTTGACTGCCTGAGAGGTACCTACGAATTTGATTCGGTAAAATTGGTGCATGATTTTGGCAGTAGTATGAATAGGCTTATAGACCGTGGGCAGATTGAGGGTGGGTTGGTGCAGGGTATTGGATGGATGACAATGGAGGAGATTGTATATGATGAAAATGGTAAATTAAAATCTAATGCGTTGTCTACTTATAAAGTACCCGATATTTATGCCGCTCCCAAACAAATAAGTATCGACTTTTTAAATACGCAGCAAGATAACCTTGCCATCTTTAAATCAAAGGCTGTGGGTGAGCCACCGCTGATGTATGGCATTGGTGCTTTTTTTGCAATAAGAAATGCCATCAAAAATTTTAACCCGGCGGCGCAACCCCCTTTGGAGGCACCCGTTACACCAGAAAAAGTATTACTGTGGTTATATGCAGATAAGATTAAAACCATGGTAGATAAAATTAAAACACAGCACCTTCCGGTATTTAAATAACAGCTTATACAGGATGCAAAAAAAACTAAATACCTGGCAGTTTATACTGGATAACCTGCAGGCATCTACACCTGTTGTATTGTTGTATGTGTTGCAAAGCAGCGGCAGTAGCCCTGGCAGGCAGGGTTTTATGATGGCCGTAAATGCAACCGGGGCCCTGCATGGCTCAGTAGGTGGTGGAATTATGGAATACAAACTGGTGGAGCTGGCCAAAAAGAAATTGCGGTTGCAGCAACATATGCAGGTGCTGCATTTACAGGTACATAATAAATCTGCAGCAGCTAATCAAAGCGGGATGATTTGCTCAGGTGAGCAAACAATATGGATGTATACCGTTAAGCACTCTGATAAAGCAAGCATAGCAGCTTTAATAGCATCGGCAACAGCTTTTGAAAACGGTACACTGCAGCTTACAGCATCGGGTATTTGTTTTTACAAAACAGTACCTTCTGCAAACTATCATTTTATCAAAAATGGGGCGAATGATTTTACCTACCATGAAAAAACCGGCTTTCAGCAACAGGTTACCATTATTGGCGGGGGCCACTGTGCATTGGCCCTTTGTAAAATAATGCGTTCATTAGATTTTTACATTACCGTATTGGATGACAGAAGCAACCTGAATACATTACAGCAAAACGAGTATGCCCATGTAAAGCATATTGTAAAAAACTATAGCCAGCTAGGTCCGATAATTGCGTCGGGCAGTAATCATTATATAGTAATTATGACGGTGGGATACAGAACGGATGCGATGGTTGTACAGTCTTTATGCCATCATACATTTGCCTACTTGGGATTGTTGGGTAGTAAAAATAAAATTGCCCAGTTATTTGCTGATTTAACACAACAGGGTGTAAGCAGTGCATATTTAAACAGCATCAAAGCACCCATAGGCGTACACATAAAAAGCCAAACCACTCAGGAAATTGCTGTAAGTATTGCAGCAGAAATAATCGCTGTAAAAAATAATCAATTGAGGTAACTAATTACTTAAACCTGCAGTAAGCCTGCTTTATACAATGTGTTTACGGGTTTGTTATCCCAAAACAATTCAAAATCATCCCAGCCATTTTTTTCGTAGTCTTCTTTTACATGCTGCAGGGTATATGATTTATCGGGCTCCATTAATTTTGCAATCATGGCAGCCAGCCAACTACCCTGTGGCTCATTCACTTTTATGGTAATGGTTTCTTGCTTTGTTTCAAACACCAATGAACACTGCTGCCAGCTGGCACCTTTTTTGGTTTTGGTAGAAATTTCTGTAACCGGCATGGTACCCAGCCATATTATTTTTGCAGAGGGCTTGTGGGTAAGGGCTTCTGCATCCAGTGCCTGGCGTATATAATCAGGTGCAACGATTGTTTTGGGTACTTTAAAACCAGTAATGGAGCTGTCAAACCATTTATGCAATGGATGATCTAAGCAAGCTCCATGCATATAGTTAAGCAGCGATTTTTTTAATCCATAGCTAAAGGCATCATGGTCGGTACCTTCGGGGTCTTGATGCACTACATCGTTGTTGGCAAAACTACCCAAGCCTGTTTTTCGGATTACCTTATATTTTTCTGGGTTAAGGCCTACTGGGCTATGTGCCGTCATGGCAAATTGATGCCAAAAGCCAGATTGTAAAATACCAGCTTCAAACATTTGACGCACCATCTCCAGGCTATCAATGGTTTCTTGTGCCGTTTGTGTAGGAAAACCATACATCAGGTATGCATGTACCATTATACCTGCCTCAGTAAAGTTTCGGTTTACCCTTGCTACCTGCGCCACTGTAATGCCTTTATCAATCAGTTTTAATAACCGGTCGCTTGCTACCTCAAGCCCACCGGATACGCCAATACATCCGGAAGCTTTTAAAAGCAGGCATAAATCCCGGGTAAAGCTTTTTTCAAAACGAATATTTGTCCACCAGGTTACCGTTAGTTTTCTTTTGATGATTTCTATAGCCAGCGACCGCATTAGGGCAGGAGGGGCGGCTTCATCCACAAAATGAAAACCACATTCGCCCGTTTGAGCCATCATTTCTTCCATCCGGTTGCAAAGTGTTTCAGCTGCAAGGGGCTCATAGTTTTTGATATAATCTAAAGTAATATCGCAAAAAGTACATTTACCCCAGTAGCAACCATGCGCCATGGTTAGTTTATTCCATCTTCCATCACTCCACAGGCTGTGCATGGGGTTAATGATTTCGATGGCGGATATATAACTGTCTAATAATAAATCGCTGTAATCAGGTGTGCCTGCCTGCGCTTGCTTGTAATCGGTACAGGCCGCATTGTTGATATAGGTAACCTGGTTATTTACCAGTGTAAAAGTTCGTTTTAATTGGGGCAGTTCAATCTGCTTGTTGTAATATCGCCATAAATTTTCTATCGGTGCTTCTCCATCATCCAATGTTATAAAGTCTACCATTTCAAACACCCTTTCGTCACTTACGCTACGCAATTCGGTATTGGCAAAGCCGCCACCCATTACCACTTTAATTAAAGGATGATGTTGGCGTATCCATTGTCCGCAACGCAGGCCTGCATATAAATTACCCGGAAAAGGGATCGACAAGGCAACCAACTTGGGTTGGCACAAAGTTATTTTTTGCTGCAACAATTGTATCAGCATTTCATCCATATAGGTGTATGGCTGCTGTAAGGCATTATATAGCTCGTTAAAATCACTGGCCGATCTGCCCAGTCGCTCTGCATAGCGGCTAAATCCAAAATGTTCATCCACACATTCTTTTACCAGGTCGCTCAGGTCTTCAAGGTACATCGTAGCCAGGTGTTTTGCTTTATCCTGCAGGCCCATACTCCCAAAAGCCCAATGCAGGTCTGCCGTTTGAGCAAAGCGGCTGGCTTCTGGTAAAAAACCTCTTTTGCATATTTGGTGGGCAAGGGTGGCATTTTTTCCTTGTAAAAAAAGTATTACTGCGTCAATGCTGTTGATGTATTCATCTTTTAAGGTGATGATGCGCCGGGCATTTTGAGAAATTGCCGTGCTGTTAGCTATACTGTTAAATAGTTGCGTTAAGCCGGTAGACGAAAATAACCGAAGGGTTACCTCAATACCAAGGTCGCATTGATAAGCACTAATGTTTTTGGTGTTAAGAAAACCTTTTAAGTAAGCGGTAGCCGGGTAGGGCGTATTGAGTTGAGTAAAAGGCGGTGTTATCAATAAAATGTCGGCTGCCATACCAGCAAAAGTAAACCATATTGGCTTTATATACTTTCCATCAGCCCGCTAATCACTACATCGTTAAAATGGTTGCCTGTTTACACCCGTAAACGTAAGCTTAACCGGTTTAATCATTCCGTTTTCATCAAAAAATAATTCTTCAATACAGGTGGCCCTGTTATTGGCGGCGGTTTCGCCCAACGGCCGGCGGTGGTATACGATGTACCATTTATCTGCAGCAGTATGGTGCATAACAGAATGATGCCCGGCACCGGTGGCTACTGCAGTATCTTGCTGCAATATTTTACCTACCCTTTTAAAAGGCCCAAAGGGATTATCGGCCACAGCATATGCTACCGAATAGTCGGGGCCTGTCCATCCACCCTCACTCCACATAAAGTAATATTGATTATTGCGTATAAACATCATCGGCCCTTCTACATAATTGTCGGGGGTAATTTCTTTAAAAATACTACCATCTGCAAAAGGGATAAAGCCGGTAAAATCATTGTTGAGATGAGCAATATTGCAATGCCGCCAGCCACCATAAATAATATAATACTCGTTGTTTTTGTCTTTAAACACAAACTGATCGATTGGTTGTGCTCCATTATAAAACTGGCTGATAAGTGGTTTGCCGAGGTAATCGGTAAAAGGGCCGGCAGGGTTATTAGCTACGGCAATGCCAATGCCTCCGTTTTCCTGGTTGTTTTGTATATCATTGGCGGCAAAAAATAAATAGTAGCGATGGTCTTTTTCTATAATGGCAGGTGCCCACATTGCTTTATGCGCCCATTTTACTGCTGCTGTGTCTAATACACGGGGATGGATATCCCATTGAATAAGGTCTGCAGATGAAAAGGCATCCAGGAATACTTGTTTTTCGTATTTGTCGGAGTAGGTGGGGTAAATCCAGTAACGGTTGTTAAAAATGGCCGCTTCCGGATCGGCATACCAACCTTTAAGCAAAGGGTTGCCAGATTGCTGTGCCAGTATACCGCTACACAACAGCAGCAGCAACAGTGTAAGCAAATTATTTTTTTTCATACCGTAATTTAAATGCTTTTATGTGATAAACATAGCAGGGGTATCAAGCATATGCAACTGTTTGTATTTAGTCAGCTAAAAATATTTTAAACCGGTCAAAGCAGTATTTCATTAGTGTATCCCTGTCATCGGGATGTGCAATATTAATAAGTGCTTTTGCCCGCTGACGTAGGTTTTTGCCAAACAGGTATGCCACGCCATATTCGGTAATTACATAATGCACATGCCCACGGGTGGTTACCACACCAGCGCCCTCTTTAAGGGTGGGCACTATACGAGGCAGGCCTTTAGTGGTTCTGCTACTCAGTGCAATAATTGGTTTGCCTCCTTTGCTAAGCGCTGCTCCTCTCATAAAATCCATTTGCCCGCCAATGCCGCTGTATTGGCGGCTGCCTATGCTATCTGCACATACTTGCCCGGTAAGGTCTACTTCTATTGCGCTGTTAATGGCAATTACTTTAGGATTGCGGCGTATTACATGCGGATCGTTTACATAATCAATATCTAAAAAGGCAAAGGCCGGATTATCGTTGATGTAATCGTACAGCTTACGTGTGCCCAAGGCAAAGGAGGTTACACTTTTATTGGGATGGATGGCTTTGCATTTATTGTTGATTATATCTTGTTCTATCAGTTCTATCACGCCATCACTCAGCATTTCTGTATGTATGCCCAGGTTTTTGTGGTGGTGCAGGTATTGCAATACAGCATCGGGTATAGTGCCAATGCCCATTTGCAGGGTAGCGCCATCTTCAATAAGGTTTGCAATATTTTTACCGATGATTATTTCGGTACTGCTCACTTTGTTGCTATAGCTCTCTTGCGGCAACTCAGCTTTGTGAAATACCATTTTACTAAACCGGTCGGTATGTATCATACCATCGCCATGGGTACGGGGCATTAATGGGTTTACCAATGCAATGATTTGTTTGGCACTGTCTACAGCTGCCCGGGCAATATCTACCGATATGCCCAATGAGCAATAGCCATGCAGATCGGGCGGCGATACTTGTACAATGGCTACATCCAGCTCTAGTATATTGTTTTTAAATAAATCTGGTATATCGCTTAAAAATACCGGTACGTAATCTGCCCTGCCTTCAGCTACGGCATCTCGTATTGCTGCCGATACAAATAACGAATTGATGTGAAAAGCATCCTGGTAAGCTGCTTTATCAATTTCAATATCACCTTTAACAGTGATGGATACCAACTCTACATTTTTTAACTGGCTGCTTTGTTTGGCAAGTTGGTGCAGCAGGTATAAAGGGGTGCAGGCGCCTCCATGCATAAAAACCCTCATGCCACTTTTAATAATTGATAATGCTTCCTGCGCTGTTACATAATTAATGGGGTGTATCATAATTGGGGCCAAAAGTAGGTGTGCTGTTAAAAGTGCAGGCTGTCTTGCATCAGTAGCGCTTATGATTTTTGGCAGGCTTAAAAAAGGGCAGAGGTAGCCGTTAGTACAATGTTTTATCAGTTTTATTGCTCCAGGCCTCAAATACTTTTAGGGCGGCCTCTCTGCCCAATGGCAGTATGGGTATTTTGCGCTGCTGCAAGTCGGCCGCCATTTCATCATAAATCATCGAATCATCAAAGCCAATATCAGCGGCATCTTGCCGGTTATTGGCAAAGTATACCACTTTTGGCCGGGCCCAATAGATGGCACCCAGGCACATGGGGCATGGCTCACAGGAAGTATATACTTCACAATCATCCAGCTGAAAAGTGCCCAGGTTATGGCAGGCATCCCTTATAGCTACCACTTCGGCATGGGCGGTGGGGTCGTTGTGAGAGGTTACTTTATTATTACCACGCCCAACAACAACATCGCCTTTTACAATTATACAACCAAAGGGGCCACCCTCATTATTGCTGATACCGTTTTGCGACAGCTCAATGGCTTGCTGCATAAATTTTTCTTCCCTTGTCATATTTCAGTTCTTTTAAAAAGCAAAATGTAAATATAAAATATAATAAATGTTTGCAGTAAGCAGTTTTGCAACTTCATCCACGGTTTAAAAATACAGTAAGACAGCAGTATAAGTATAACAATTATAGCCAGCATTTATACAATCATGGATTGAATGTTTTTTAGATGAAAATTGTAAAAACCTTCTTAAATCTTAAAATTATTTTACCAATCCGCCATTTGCACTTATATTTGTCCATCTGTTAAGTAGACTTATACGTTTATATGCCTCAGTATCTCTTTATAAAATGCAGGTGTTGTTGTTGTTGCAACCGCACAGAGTAAGGCGCTCAGCCATTTTGCTACACTATTTTCTATTATTCATACGTTTTAAGTACAATGACCAACCTGCAAAATATTATTCCCGAATTACTCCACCAGTTAGGTGGACTAAAGGGGCCTGCCTTTTTACAACAGCTAGCCCAGCGTTTTCCGGGCCAGGTTACTTTTTCTTCCAGCTTTAGTTACGAAGACCAGGTAATTACCCACCTTATACAACAGCACCAATTGCCTATTAAGATATTTACATTGGATACGGGCCGTTTGTTTGCAGAAACTTACTCAGTGTGGAGCAGTACCAATGCTACTTATAATACTAAGGTAAAAGCCTATTATCCTAACGAGCAACTGCTGCAGGATTTTGTAGCAACCAATGGTCCAAATTCGTTTTACGAGTCGGTTGATAATCGCAAGCAATGTTGTTATATCCGTAAGGTTGAGCCATTGCAGCGTGCCTTAAAGGGCAATGCCATTTGGGTAACCGGTTTGCGGGCCGAGCACTCACCTGATAGAAAAGACTTGCCAATTTTAGAATGGGATGAAACCAACCAGCTTATTAAATACCATCCCATTTTGCATTGGACAACGGCTGAGGTAAAGCAATACATTGCTCAAAATAATGTGCCTTACAATCCGCTACACGACAGGGGTTTTGTAAGTATTGGCTGTGCACCTTGTACCAGGGCCATCCGCCCCGGCGAAGATTTTAGGGCCGGCCGTTGGTGGTGGGAGGATGCCAGTAAAAAAGAGTGTGGCCTGCATGTGCACCAACCAGCTAATTCTTAACAGGTTAGAAATAATCTAAATATCAGTTTTTAAACAATATCAATACCAAATAGTAGTTAATACACAAACAAAATAAATGGCAACTGAAAATACAAATAGCGGATGGGGCGATTACCTGGATCAGCTGGAGTCAGAATCTATCCATATTATGAGAGAAGTAGCAGGGCAGTTTGAGCGCCCTGCATTGTTGTTTTCGGGTGGTAAAGATTCGATTGTGCTGGTACACCTGGCATTAAAAGCCTTCAGGCCGGGCAAGTTTCCTTTCCCGCTGGTACATATTGATACCGGACATAATTTTAAAGAGGCACTCGATTTTAGAGACCAACTAGCCGAAACCATTGGCGAAAAACTGGTGGTGCGTAAAGTAGAAGACACCATTAAAGCAAAAGGCCTTACAGAGCAAAAAGGAAAGTTTGCCAGCCGCAATGCATTACAAACGTTTACACTGTTGGATACCATTGAAGAGTTTGGCTTTGATGCTTGTATTGGTGGCGCCAGAAGGGATGAAGAAAAGGCAAGGGCCAAAGAAAGAATTTTTTCTGTAAGAGATGAGTTTGGCCAGTGGGATCCTAAATTACAACGCCCCGAATTGTGGAATACATACAACGGCCGGATACATAAGGGCGAAAATGTACGGGTGTTTCCAATAAGTAACTGGACAGAACTGGATATCTGGAATTACATCCGCCGTAATAACATTGCGCTGCCGTCTATTTATTTTGCCCATCAAAGAGAAGTGCTTGAGTACGAAGGCCAGCTGGTAGCCACCTCGGAGTTTATCCGTATTGATGAAACAGACATCATAAGCAATAAAGTAGTGCGATACAGAACTGTGGGTGATATGACTTGTACTGCCGCCGTAGAGTCGGCTGCAGCTAATATTGATGATATCATCAAAGAAATAATTGCCACAAAAACCAGTGAAAGAGGCGAAACAAGGATAGATGACAAAGTGAGCGAAGCAGCCATGGAAGACAGGAAAAAGGGAGGATATTTCTAAACCGGCCAAGCCTGCCCGTTAGGTTGGCTCAACCAGTATTAGAAATCAATATTTAATTATTTAAAATTTTAAGATGGATATTTTACGGTTTATTACTGCAGGTAGTGTGGATGATGGCAAAAGCACTCTCATTGGTCGTTTATTATACGATAGCAAATCAATTATGATTGATCAGTTGGAAGCAATTGAAAAACAAACCAAAAACAGGGAAGATGGAGAGATAGACCTGGCCTTGTTAACCGACGGCCTGCGGGCAGAAAGAGAGCAAGGTATTACCATTGATGTGGCTTATAAATATTTTAGTACCCCCAAACGCAAGTTTATTATTGC
>JBDKJT010000141.1:0-19002 GCA_039796475.1 Bacteroidota bacterium
CCTAATGCCGCGGCTGTTTCTGAATTTGTTAAAGTGCTGTTTAGTTTCTCATCAAGCTTGGTACAACTGCATAGTGCAAGTACAGCCAGAGAAACCAGATTTATTTTGCGTGTCATAAAATTATATTTTCAATTAGATTATAATGATACGTTAAAGCCAAAAGAAACTGTTCTTGGTGTTGGGTAAGGGATGTATTCGATACTCCTTGATGGGTAACCATTATTTCCTTTGTCGATATTAACCTCTGGATCAAATCCAGTGAATTTGGTAGATACAAACAGGTTATTGGCAGAAGCAAAGAATGTGATGCCTTTGATGTGTTTGCCAATTGCGCCTATACCATAACGTACAGATATGTTACGAAGTTTAAAATAATCACCTTTTTCCAGGAACCTTGTAGAAGCAGCAGCAGAACTAGCTGTTTTTTCTTCAGAATTGTACGCTGCTAAATCAATGTTTCTACCTGTAAGTATACCAGCAAGGTTGGTAATGTTGGTAGCGGTATTATTATAAATCATAAATCCTGTTGCACCACCACCATTGGCGGTGAAAGAGAATTTTTTATACCGGATAGACAGGCTTAAACCGTAGATATTGTGTGGGTTTGGATCGCCAGCAAAATCTGGGTTATCTGAAATGATTTGCTTACCACCTGCATCAAAACCGCCAAACTCTTTCAGGTAAAATTCATTTACCGGTTGATCGTTGGTGATGATTTGTGATAAAGTACCAGATACACCTTGTCCGTTAATTTGACCAGTTAAGATCTGGATAGGTGTTTGTGTACCAGGTGCATAAAAATTGGTAAGCTTGTTAGAGTTATGAGCAATGTTAAAGTTCAAATCCAACCCAAAATCTTTTTTATCAATCAACGCTGCACCAATTGAAAACTCAAAACCTTTGTTAATCAGGTTAGCAGGTATATTGATATAATAGATAGAGGCGGGAGCTGGCTGGATAGCGGTGCTTTGGAATAAAATGTCGGTAGTGTTTTTGTTGTAATAATCGATGCTACCGTAAATTTTACCATTGTTAAATGCATAGTCAAGGCCAAAGTTGTAAGAAGTGGTAGACTCCCATTTAAGATCGGGGTTAGCCACATTTATTTGTCCGGCAGTATTGTAAGCACTTAAAGCAAATTGCTCTTGAGCGGCACCAGCAGGAAACTCCTGGTTACCGGTAATACCCCATGAAGCCCTTAAAGCCAATGCAGAGAATACATTGTTATCCTTTAAGAATTTTTCGTTGCTGATATTCCATTTGGCAGCAAAAGAAGGGAAGTAACCGTACTTGTTGTTAGCACCAAATTTGCTTGATCCATCAGCACGGAAAGTACCGGTGATAATGAAGCGATCGTAAAAGTTTAATACCGCTCTTGCAAAGTAAGATTGCAGTTCTGTTTGTGGATTTACAAATACAGATGGCGGAGATTGAATATTACCATTGGCAAGCATATCGCTGTACTTAATTGGAATTAAGTTAGACTCATCCAGGTTGGTATTAAAACCACTAGCTGAGAAGGTAGAGCCAGAGAAATCGCTTTTCCAATATTCAAAACCGGCAAGGGCGTCGATGCTGATACCTGAGCTGATATTGCCACGGTAGTTAAGCGTATGGGTAAATGTTTGAGAAGTTAATTTGGCATATGATTTAGAGCCAACGCCTAAGCCAGAGATACCATTATAACCACCCAACCATCCATCGATATTGGTATTTCTTTCACCAGTACCGGTGTTGATTGCAAAAAGGAATTTGTAATCAAGATTTTTTAATAGTTTGTACGAAGCAGAAATGTCTGCCAGTACTGCATTTACTTTTGCTATATCTGAGTAAGCAGCGCTAAATGCAAGCGGGTTACCACCACCATTACCGGGGATGATGTATTTACCATCAGAGCCTTTAAAATCGAGTGTTGGATTCCAGCTTAAAGCAGCACTAATCAGGTTACCTTTAGAGTCTGCAGTGTTACTTACATTGGTAATATCTTCTGTAGTGCTACCAATTCTCAGGTTAAAGTCTAATACCAATCTTTTATCTAAAAATTTGGTTTGAGCACCAAAAGAGCCCAGGTATTTATCTAAGCCTGAGTTAATGAGTAAACCATAGGTTTTTGAACCCAGGAATGAGGCCCTGAACCTTGCGTTATCTGTACCGCCACTTACCGCCAGGTTATACTCTTGAGATAATTTCTTTTGAGTAATGGCTTCTAGTGCATCTACAGATTTGCCACCATCTAATGATGATTGGGCACCGTATTTAGTTAATGCATTTCTAAATTGACCTGCATCCAATATTTCGTACTTTTTCATATACCCTGTTGCAATGGTATAGTTGGTACCAAAATCAAGCTTTAAGCCTGCAGAGGTGGCTTTTTTGGTAGTAATTACAATTACACCATTAGCACCTCTTGAACCGTAGATAGCAGCAGAAGATGCATCTTTTAATACATCAATCTGGGCAATATCATTGGGGTTAATGTACAGCAACGGGTTTGTTTCGGGGGTAGATCCAAAGCCTTGTGTAAGGTTAACATTTGGCCTTGCAGTTCTACCATCCAAAGGAATACCATCTACCACATACAGCGGGTTGTTAACAGCCCTGATAGAGTTGTTACCCCTGATTTTGATAGTGGTGGCAACACCCGGCTGGCCACTGTTATTGGTAATTTCCAAACCGGCTACCTTATTTTGAAGTAGCTGATCGGGTGATGTTACCAAGCCCTGGTTAAAATCTTTTGCTTTAATAGAAGCAACCGCACCGGTTACATCTTTTTTTCTTAAAGTGCTGTAACCAACTACCACTACCTCGTTTAAGCTTCCAGTAGCAGCTTCAATATCAGTGTTTACAGTAGCTCTGCCAGCTACTTGTATCTCCTGTTTTGTTAAGCTGGCACCAGAAAATACCAATGTAGCGTCTGAAGCTACATTACTTAAAGTGTATGCACCTTGTGCATTGGTAGAGGTGGCGTTTTTAGTTCCTTTTACGGTGACTGTAACGCCGGGGAGAGGGTCTCCCTTTTTGTCTGTCACCGTTCCGGTAACTGTTTGGGCCTGCGAAGAGAAGGCAAACCCAAGCACCATAAGCATAAGCATGATGCTTTTTCTCATGTTTGCAAGAATCATAGTAGTTTTAGTTTATGTTTGGTAATGAAAGAAAAATACAATCGTTAATTCAGGCAATCTTGTTTGGTTGTGGTATTACAATTTACTGAAAAACAATGTAATTTTAGGTAATATTATTTAACAAAAAATTATTGTTCTCAAAAAAAATCCCTCAAAGGTTTGCGGAATTGTTTGCGGAACGCTTTGTTGTGTAAATTTTTTTTTATAACGCTTGCTATAATCATGAATAACACCACACTAAAAAAGATATCTGAAGCCCTGGGCATTAGTATCTCCACCGTATCAAGGGCATTAAAAAACCATCCGGATATATCCGAAAAAACAAAACAACGGGTAACAGAATTGGCCTATGCGCTGGATTACGAGCCCAATGCAAATGCCGTACACTTACGAACCAGTAAGAGCAACCTGTTTGGCATTTTGGTGCCTTCTATCTCTAATTTTTTTTACGATTCGTTTATAGGTTCGGTTGAAGAGGAAAGCCGAAAAAACAACTACTCCCTGATGATATTACAATCGGGCGATGATCCGGCTATTGAGGCAGATAACCTCAAGCTTTGCCGGCAAAACCGGGTAAGTGGGGTATTTGCTTGTGTTACCTCTTACACCAGTAATATGGATCCCTTTGTTAAGTTAAAAGACCTGGATATACCCGTAGTGTTTTTTGATAAAGTGCCGGCAGATAGCAATTACAACAAAGTATGTGTAGCCGATGTGGCGTCTGCCACAATTGCCGCTGAAACCATCATCCAACAAAAAAAGAAAAAAATACTGGCCCTCTTTGGTAACGAACAACTGCTAATTACCAAAAAACGTATGGACGCATTTACCAAAACGATTGGTAAAAAGGCAAAACTGCTGGTACAACATGCCCACAACTCAGCCGAAGCAGAACTTGCTGCCACCAAAATGCTACAGCAAAAACCTGATGTGGTTTTTTGTATGAGCGACGAAATTTTAATTGGCGCCATGAAGGCTATACAAAAAGCTGGCTTAAAAATACCAACCGATATTGGCGTAATGGCCATCAGCAACGGTTATATACCCAAACTGTATTTTCCAGAAATTACCTATGCCGAAACAAGTGGCTATAAACTGGGTAAACTGGCTTTTTCTAGCATGATGGCTTGCATAGCAGGCAGCACCGTAGTACAGGAGCTTACCACAGATGCCCTGCTGGTGCCCGGAAGTTCATTATAGTTTATCAATTTATTTTATATAATTTCATCTGGCCATAATTGGTCGTTTTTATATTCGGCTACCCTTTGAAAGGCCATTTTTCTCCTATTTTTCTACCCTTTTAAGTACAAATAATTGTTTTTCTAAAACTTCATTGTTAAGTAATTATTATCAATTTCCTAACCCGGCCATAACCAAAGCAGAAAACTATTTTTGCAAAAATTTTAAAAAAAATAGCATGGGTATCAATTCAGTTTTAAAAATCTTTTTACCTAAAGACAGGGTGTTTTTTCAATTATTTGAAAACGTATCGCATGAGCTGGTAAAAATGGGCGAAAAATTAAAGGAAGTGGTAAACGAGCCCGACTTTGATAAAAGAGCCAGCCTGATACAGGAAATTGAAGATATGGAGCATGTAAATGATGAGCTAACGCATAATATATTTACCGAGCTGGGTAAAAACTTTATTACCCCTTTTGACAGGGAGGATATTCACTACCTGGCATCTGCATTGGATGATATAGCCGACTATATATATGCCTCTGCAAAAAAAATAAATTTTTACAGGGTAAACCCTAACGATACGGGCATATTAAAAATGGCCGACCTGATAGCCAATGGTTGTGTGCAGGTACGCAAAGCTGTTACTGAATTACGCAACATGAAAAACATGCGTAACATTACCGATGCACTGGTTGCCATTAATAGTGTGGAAAACCAGGCCGATGATATTTTTGATATGAGTATCGAAAGGCTTTTTGCTACAGAGCCCGATGCAAAAGAAGTGATTAAGAAAAGAGAGATATACCAGGTAATGGAAATAGTTACTGATAAGTGCGAAGATGCCGCCAATGTGATAGAATCGATTATTGTTAAATACGCCTAAACGCCTTTAATTGCCGGCAATTATTTCTAGCTTTTTTTGCCAGCACTTGGGTACATCAGTAACTATCATACACAAATTATTTTTATGACGCTGCTTATTGTTATTATCATCTTAGCGCTGTTGTTCGACTATATCAACGGGTTTCATGATGCAGCAAACTCAATAGCCACCATTGTTTCTACCAAGGTACTTACACCATTTCAGGCGGTAATATGGGCGGCTTTTTTCAATTTTGTTGCTTATTTTATTTTTAAAGATCATGCGGTAGCCAATACCATTGGCAAAACGGTAATAGCAGAGTATATTACGTTACCGGTAATTTTAAGTGGCCTTATTGCCGCTATTTTTTGGAACCTGCTTACCTGGTGGTATGGTATCCCCTCCTCCTCCTCTCACACTTTAATTGGTGGGTTTGCCGGTGCTGCTGTTGCCCATGCCTTTTTTACAAAAGGCTTTGTGGCACTCAGCAATATTGTTGAAATTAAAAAGATCACCGAAATCATCCTGTTTATATTTCTTGCCCCCATCATTGGTATGATCATTTCTATTTTTATTACCATCGTTACCATCATGCGTAATACCTGGGCAAAAATTGGTGTGATATTACTGGCTGGCGTTTTTACCTGGTTTTTATTTGAACATTTTGAACAAAATAAATTGCAGGAAAATGTTGCGAAACTTTATAAAATAGATAAACTTAAAAAAGCCGCAGGAGCCACTCCAGAAAACCAGGTAGCCTACGAAACTGCCGTTGCAAAAGTTGCCAGCATTAAACCAATGCTGGTACAGTTTAGGGCCATTGGGGCTGACGAGCTGGCCAATAAAATAAAGGCAGAAGCTGACCCGGCTGTAGATAGCCACGCCCTTAGCAAGGCTTTAGCAAAAGCAGATAATTCCGTTATTGTTTATTCCATTATTGGCATGATGCTCATTTTTATTTGTGCCTACATTTATACTGAAAAAATACGTACGCCCAATGCGTACCGTATGGCTAAAATGTTTAAAAAATTGCAACTACTATCCTCTGCTGCTTTTAGTATTGGGCATGGTGGTAATGATGCACAAAAAGTAATGGGCATTATTGGCGCCGCATTTGTAACCTACAATACTGCTCAATATCCTGATGTTGGTACTGCTTTAAAAGATTTAAGCTGGGTGCCGCTGGCATGCTACACGGCCATTGGATTAGGCACCATGAGTGGCGGTTGGAAGATTGTAAAAACAATGGGTACTAAAATTACAAAAGTGACACCGCTGGAAGGTGTAGCTGCAGAAACCTCAGGAGCATTTACCCTATTTATGACAGAGCAAATGGGCATACCCGTTAGTACTACACATACCATTACAGGATCTATCATTGGTGTGGGAGCCACAAAAAGACTAAGCGCTGTAAGATGGGGTGTTACGGTAAATTTGCTTTGGGCTTGGATATTAACCATCCCCGTAAGTGCAATACTGGCAAGTATCGTTTACCTGATTACCACTTTGTTTGTATAAAAAATAATATTATAAAAAAAACGTTACTAAAATCACCCGTAATAGCGGGTGATTTTTTTATGTGCGGCTTACAAACTGTAAATTTGCTGTACACTCATCTTAAATAAAAAAAGCAGACCTGATGCAAAAAATTTTGGTTACCGGCGGTTGTGGTTATATAGGTGTACACACCATTGTAGACTTGCTGCAAAACGGTTACGATGTTGTATCGATAGATAATAACTCCCGTAGCCATGCAGCCATCCTGAATAATGTAACTCGTATAACCGGTAAAAGCGTAACCAACTACGCAGTAGACTTATGCGATTTTGAAAAAACAACAGCCGTATTTAAACAAGAGCCGGGCATTACCGGCATTATACATTTTGCGGCCTACAAAGCGGTAGGCGAGTCGGTACAAGAACCGTTAATGTATTACCACAATAACCTCAGCTCCTTAAATAACATACTGCAATGTGCCAAAGATTTTGCAGTGCCTTATTTTGTTTTTTCCTCTTCCTGCACTGTATATGGCAACCCAGATACGATTCCTGTAACAGAAGCCACCCCACAAAAACCAGCAGAATCGCCATATGGTGCCACTAAGCAAATGGGTGAGGTAATTGTATCAGATGTATCCCGTAGCACTGCTATACAATCCATTTTGTTAAGATATTTTAACCCGGTAGGTGCTCATCCATCCATCCTGCTCGGCGAAATTCCGCTTGGCAGGCCCGCCAACCTGGTACCCGCTATCACCCAAACAGCCATTGGCAAATTGCCCGATATGGAAGTATACGGCAACGATTACCCCACTAAAGATGGCAGCTGTGTAAGAGACTTTATTCATGTAAGCGATATTGCCCACGCCCATACTTTGGCGCTTAATTATTTAATTCAACAAAAAACCAGCGACAAAACCAGCATATTTAACCTGGGTACCGGTGATGGCTACACCGTATTAGAAGTAATAAAAGCATTTGAAAAAGTAAGTGGCACCCAACTTAATTATCACATTGGCCCACGCCGCCCGGGTGATGTGGTAGCCATTTATGCCAACAATAATAAAGCAAAAGAGGCACTGGGATGGATACCCCAATACCAACTGGACCAAATGATGGATACAGCCTGGCAATGGGAGTTGAAATTAAAAAACGAACCTTCTATATTTGGTTAATTTAGCCTCGGTTTATTAGCCCGATGTGCTTATCTTGTGCCCCCAAAAAGCCCACAAGTATGTTAAAAGATATCCAGGTAACTGGCAATAAAGATACCCGTAGCGGATTTGGCGATGGCATTGTAGAAGCTGCCAGAACCAACCCAAACATTGTAGCCTTAACAGCCGATTTATTAGGCTCTTTAAAGCTAAATGCTTTTATTAAAGAGTTTCCTGAAAGATTTGTGCAATGTGGCATTGCCGAAGCCAATATGATTGGTGTAGCGGCAGGGCTAACCATTGGCGGTAAAATACCTTACACTACCACCTTTGCAAATTTTAGCACCGGCCGTGTGTACGATCAAATACGCCAAAGCGTTGCATACAGCGATAAAAATGTAAAGATATGTGCCAGCCATGCCGGGCTTACTTTGGGCGAAGATGGTGCCACACACCAAATACTGGAAGATATTGGCCTGATGAAAATGCTACCCGGCATGACGGTAATTGTACCAGCAGATTATAACCAAACAAAAGCAGCTACAAAGGCCATTGCCGATTATCACGGGCCAGTATACCTACGGTTTGGCCGCCCTGTATGGCCCATTTTTACAAACGAAAACGATTTTGTAATTGGCAAAGCACAGCAATTAAGCCAGGGTACAGATGTAAGCATTTTTGCCTGTGGCCATATGGTATGGAAAGCCATTGAAGCCGGCAGAATATTGGAAGAAAAAGGAATTAGTGTAGAGGTGATTAATATACATACCATCAAACCGTTAGATACAGCTGCTGTAATAGCTTCCATCAGCAAAACCCGTTGCGCCGTTACTTGCGAAGAGCATAATGTAATTGGTGGATTGGGAGACAGCATTGCCCAGGTAGCTGCTAAAAATACGCCCATCCCTATCGAAATGGTTGGCACCAACGATACCTTTGGTGAAAGTGGTAAACCATCAGAACTGCTTACCAAATACGGGTTAGATGCACCTAACATTGTTGCTGCAGCAGAAAAAGTAATAGCACGCAAAAATGCTTAAGCATTTTAAAAAATAACTATACACAAAAGCAGCCAAGGCTGCTTTTTTTATTGCCCTGCCCAGTTAAACCTTTATGCAGGTTGCCCGTCTTACCATAGGTTTTAATATTTTTATGCAAGCTTAAACATTTATGCCAAACATACACCCCGACGATAAGGAGCTGTTGCTGCAGTTTAAAAACCCTGCGTTAAAAGAGCGGGCTTTTACTGCTATTATAAAAAAATACCAGGAAAAATTATACTGGCATATAAGGCGCATGGTAGTGCAACACGAGGATGCCAACGATGTATTGCAAAATATGTTTATTAAAGTTTGGAATGGACTGGATAATTTTAGAGAAGACAGCCAACTATACACTTGGCTATACCGTATAGCCACCAACGAATGTTTAACTTTTTTAGAGCAGCAAAAAAAACGGCTGGCCATTTCATTAAGCGATGAGGAGGGCGTGATGGCCAATACCTTAAAAGCCGAAAAAAACTTTGATGCCAATAAGATAGAGTGGAAGCTGCAACTAGCCATGCAGCAACTGCCCGAAAAACAACGCCTGGTGTTTAACCTTCGCTATTATGATGAAATGCCTTACGAGCAAATGAGCAGGGTGCTGCAAACGAGTGAGGGTGCATTAAAAGCAAGCTACCACCATGCAGTAAAAAAAATTGAAGATTATTTATTAAACCATTAAACGGCCACACTGGTTTGCAGTCTACCAATGGGAGATATATGAACAGGAATTACGAAATATTGCAAGAGTTAAACCAGCTAAGCCCATTGCTGGCCTCTATTGGTACTGATAATGTATTTGCCGTACCTGATGGATATTTTAACAGCATCGCACCCACAGTATTGCAGTGTGTGCTACCATACCAAGGCAGCAACAACCCCGGTGCAGCCGCTGTACCTGCCGGCTATTTTGATACACTTGCCAGCAATATTATGGCTTCAATAAAAAGTCATGAGGATACAGCTGCTGCACTTAATCATATTAGCAAAAAAATGCCATTTGAGGTACCTGCCGGATATTTTGACGGGCTTTACAGCCATATTTTACAAAGGGCACAAGCAACAGAAACTGCGCCATTGCCTTTACCACTGCAAAATATTGACCGCAATACACCCTACGAAGTGCCTGCCGGTTACTTTACTCAACTAGCAGATAGTACACTTGGCAAAATACGGCAACCGCACAAAGTAATAAGCATGCCCAGGCGAATTATCCGCTATGCTGCCGCTGCAATAATTACTGGAGCAATAGCCCTGGGTGTATTTAAAATTACCCAGCAGCCCGCCCAGCCGGGTGCAAGTGTTGCCACAACAATCAACCCAAGTATTGAAAAAGGTAAAAACATGAATCAGCAAGTATTTACCGAAGCTATTAACAACCTCAGCGAAGAAAGCATTGTGAATTACCTGCAGGCTACCGGTAACGAAACAGATATGGCTGCACTTACTTCAGAATTAGAAGAACTGAATTTACCAGCACAGGAAGCGTATTTTTTAGACAACAATACGCTGGATAATTTTTTAACCGACCTTGAATTAAACAATACTAACTAGCATGAAAAAGATCAGTCTTATCATATCATTTTTATCACTGTTTTTTGGGGCAAAAGCACAAGAAGAAACACAGTTGCCCGCAGGTAAAAACAGAGAAGATATTGAAGCACTTAAAGTGGCATTTATCAGCAAAGAATTGGAGTTAACGCCGGAAGAAGCACAAAAATTTTGGCCAGTATATAACCAGTATTCAAAAGAGGTAAACACGGCACTTTTACAAAATGAAGATGTTATACAACGAGAAGAAAAAGTAGTAAACATACGCAAGCACTACCGGGATCAATTTACAAAAGTATTAGGGCAACAACGGATGAACCGCATGTTTAATGCTGAGGGAAAATTCAGGCAAATACTTATAAAGGCTTTGCAAAGACAGCGGCAGCGCAATAATAAAATAGATCGGCCACTGCAACAACGCAGGGGTTTTTAAAAGAGCTGGCGGGTGTAACACACCCGCCAGCTCTTTTAAAATAGTTAACTATGTTGCTAATTAAAGTTGGTCATCGCATTATAATCTAGTGGCAAAGAGTTGTCTTCTTCCCTGTTTTCGTTGTACTCTACAATAAAATTATTTCTTCCTTCGCCGGTTACAATAAACAGGTATTTCTGCTGCGATAATTCCAGCAGGCTTAAAAAAAGAAACAGGGCATGTATCCTGTCCTGGCATACCTCAAATATTTTTTCAAACGAAGTGGTTTTACTGGTACGGCAGTGCAGCAGCATATAATCCCTGCTGTCTTCCATGGTGTAATTGTACTGTATTACAGTGTGTACAGGCTTGTTGTTTCGTTCGTGTAATTTTTGAATTACTTTTTCAAAAGCCTTCATCAGTTTAAACATGGTTACCGTTTGTATTTCGGTACCCTCACCAGCTTCTTCGCCTATTTGCATTAACTCTTTTTGCAGGTTGCCCCTTTTAAACATCATCAGGCGCTGCTCTTCCATTTGGGCTAACCGGGCAGAGGCTTCTTTAAACTTTTTATATTCAAGGATTTTGTCAATCAATTCTTTCCGTGGGTCTATCTCATTACCTTGTTCATCCAGCTCTTTACGGGGTATCAGCATTTTTGCCTTTATACGCATAAGGGTGCTGATAAAAAGTATAAACTCACTGCTTAGTTCAATATTTAGTTTTTCTGACTGATGAATGAAATCCAAAAAGTCGTTGGTTATTTTAGTGATCGGGATATTGTAAATATCCAGCTCATCCCGTTCTATAAAAAACAGCAACAAGTCAAACGGACCTTCAAACTGGTCGAGCTTTATCTGGTAAGATGCAGTGTTCAATTAAGATGATTTATATAAAAAAATTCTCCCCGGCTGTAAGCAACGGGGAGAAACAAAAATATTAATAAGTGTACACACATCAGAATTTTGTTGCAAAACCCACCCCAAATGTGGATAATAACTGCAAACCGATAGCGCTTCCGGGGCTTTTAGGATTTTTAATATCATCATCGTACAGCATATCTAAGTTATAGCTGATGTTAATCCATTTATGCACTTTTATTTTAAACTGGTTGGTCCAAAATACGTCTACATTTTGTGGTTTAGACAGGTAATTGGAGTACAAATCCAGCTTGCTGTAATAAGCTACATTTTTAAGCAGGTCTTTTTTTACGGTAGCAGTTACAAACGCACCAAACTCACCTTTATGTTCCTTTGCAGGATCTACCCCGTACAAGCTGGCCAAAGGTGTTTCTTGCTGGCCATTAAAAATACCACCCTGGCCAAGATAGCTGTAAGGGCCATTGGTAACAATTATCCAACGGGTAGATAGTGGAGAGGCAAATAACGAAAACCAACTATTGGGTTTCCAATCTATACCCGGAGAAATGATGATGTAGGCTGGTGCAAAAAAGCCCGAGTTTCTTCTTTTTTCGGTAGTGCCAAAATAATCGTACTCAAACCCACTGGTTAGTTGAGAGCGTAACTGCCCCAATAACGAGTAGCTAAGATTTTTCCATTTTTTAGGCTGGTAGCCGTATTTAGATACAAAATCGAGCCGGTCGTTTACCTTACGCAATCCCAATGTGGTGGTTTTAACCAAGCCATAATTTAAGTCAAGCGTATTATCCCAGGTATTTCTGCCCCACTTACGGCTGGCAAATAAATTAATAGAAGTAGCTAACGACAACGAAAATTTATCGCCACCTGCTGCCACCCAATTGCTATTGCCCACCTGGGTAAGGTTTAAACTAACTGTAGCACCTTTTGTCCAGCCTTTGCTATTGGCTTTTTTTGAGGTATCTGTTTTAATGGTAGTTTTTGCAGCGGTTTCAATTTCTTTGATAGCAGCATCTTGTGCAAATAAGGAAACGGAAAATCCCAGCATGGCCAACAGGCCTGACATTCTTTTCATCACAATCAGTTTGGGTTATAAAAAAAGCGACTTCCGGTGATGGAAGCCGCTGCGAAAATACTATAAATTTTTATTTTTTAACGGCATCCCTTATCTCCATCAACAACTTATCGGTACTGGATGGCTCGGCCGGTGCTGCTGGTGCTTCTTCTTTTTGTTTTACCGCATTGGCTGCTTTTACTAAACCAAATAATGCAAATGCTACCAGTATAAATTTAATAATGGCGGCTATAAACTTACCAATTTTTACACTGCCTATCATCAGCTTATCAATATCCTCAATTTTGGCAGCCTGTAACATTGGGGTAAGCAGCAAGGGCGTTATTACATCTTCTACCAACGAAGATACGATGGCGCCAAAAGCAGCACCAATAATTACAGCCACCGCTAACTCCACCACGTTACCCTTAAGGGCAAAATCCTTAAATTCTTTTAGTAATCCCATAAGTTTAGGTTTTTAGTTTAATGAATGTTTGGCGAATCTAACAAATTGAAAGATGAATGTATATGAACATGTGTAATTTATTTGTTCACAACATACTGCCTGTTTATAAGCAGTTAACCAACACATCAGGTTTTTACAGGCATTATCAACATCTTTACAAAGTGAATAAAAATTTTATCAGCTGGCTGCTTTTTGTAATACTATCGCTGGTGTGGGGTAGTAGTTTTATTTTAATGAAGATTGGGTTAAACAATCACTTAACTGCTTACCAAATAGCGGCCATACGTATAGCAGCGGCAGGGCTGGTATTGCTGCCGGTAGCCCTGCGTTTTATAAAAAAAATATCCCTTCGGCAACTGCTGCTGATTGTTTTATCTGGAGCGTTGGGCAGCCTTATTCCAGCTTTTTTATTTTGTATTGCCGAGCAGGGTATTGATAGTGCTTTGGCAGGTGCCCTCAACTCCCTTACCCCCATTTTTGTAATTATTACCGGGGCTGTTTTTTTTAACAGCAAAACGGCTTCAAACAAAATATTAGGTATAATAGTGGCCTTTACCGGCAGTGTGTTACTACTATTAAGCAAAGGCGATATACAGCAAGGCCAACATATTATTTATGTGTTGCTGGTAATATTGGCTACCCTTTTGTATGGCTTTAATGTAAACATGGTTTTAAAGCACCTCATTCATATACCATCGTTGCATATTGCTGCTATTGCGCTAGCAATTAATGGCCTATTTGCTTTTATCATTTTAATATTTACAGGATATTTTAGTTTGCCGCTGGGCGATGCCGGCATTATTAAAGCTACTGTAGCTGCTGTTACCTTGGGTATAGCTGGTACTGCTGCTGCCACGGTGCTTTTTTACATGCTGGTAAAACGTGCCGGTGCTATTTTTGCCAGCATGGTTACCTATGGTATTCCGTTTGTAGCCATTGCATGGGGGTTTTATTTTGGTGAACAGGTGGGCTGGAAACAATTGGGGGCTTTACTGGTAATTTTGCTTGGCGTATACCTTGCCAATAAGCGTACCAACAAATTAGATGCATAAAAAAAGGCCGCAAAATCTGCGACCTTTTTATTGGTATAAATATAATATTACTTGTACTGCGGCATAAGGCTTTTTGCCAGTTCGGCCATTTTAGCCAATCCTTCTTCAGGCAATCCACCTTTTTTAAACTCGGCCAAAATTTCGGGGTGTTTGTTTTCCATTTCCATTAAAAAATGATCTTCAAACGCTCTTACATTTTTAACCGCCACATCCCTTAGCAACCCTTGTGTACCCAAGTAAATAATGGCTACTTGTTTTTCTACACTAAAGGGTGAGTATTGTGGTTGCTTTAATATTTCCACGTTACGGGCACCTTTATCAATTACGTTTTTAGTAGCAGCATCCAGGTCGCCACCAAATTTTGAGAAGGCTTCCAACTCACGGTAAAGGGCTTGGTCGAGCTTTAAAGTACCAGCCACTTTTTTCATCGATTTAATTTGTGCATTACCACCCACACGGCTTACCGAAATACCTACGTTAATGGCAGGGCGGATACCGGAGTTAAACAGGTTACCCTCCAGGAATATTTGTCCGTCGGTAATAGAAATTACGTTGGTAGGAATGTAAGCAGATACGTCACCTGCTTGTGTTTCAATCACCGGCAATGCAGTTAAAGAGCCACCACCTTTTACCAGGTGTTTGATAGAGTCTGGCAAATCGTTCATTTGCCTGGCTATTTCATCTTTGGCAATAACTTTTGCAGCTCTCTCCAGCAAACGGCTATGCAGGTAAAATACGTCACCTGGGTAAGCCTCACGGCCTGGCGGACGACGCAGCAACAGCGATACCTCACGGTAGGCTACGGCCTGCTTAGAAAGATCATCATAAATAATTAATGCAGGGCGGCCGGTATCTCTAAAAAATTCACCGATGGCTGCACCAGCAAACGGAGCATAAAACTGCAGTGGAGCAGGATCAGATGCAGAAGCGGCCACAATGGTAGTATATGCCATGGCGCCATTTTCTTCCAGCGTTTTCATGATACCTGCAATGGTAGATGCTTTTTGCCCAATGGCCACATATATACAGTATACAGGTTTGCCTGCTGCGTAAAATTCTTTTTGATTGATGATGGTATCAATACAAATGGCTGTTTTACCAGTTTGACGGTCGCCAATTACCAACTCCCGTTGTCCACGGCCAATAGGAATCATGGCATCAATTGCCTTAATACCCGTTTGCAGTGGCTCTTTTACTGGCTCCCTGTAAATTACACCTGGTGCTTTACGCTCCAGGGGCATTTCGTACAGCTCACCTACCAATGGGCCTTTACCATCAATTGGTTCGCCCAGTGTATTAATAACACGGCCGCACATACCATCACCCACTTTAATAGAGGCAATTTTGTCGGTACGCTTTACTTTATCGCCTTCTTTAATTTCGCTGCTGTCGCCCATTAATACCACACCCACATTATCTTCTTCCAGGTTTAAAGCAATGGCTTTAACGCCGTTATCAAACTCTACCAGCTCACCACTGCGTACGTTATTTAAGCCATACACACGGGCAATACCGTCTCCCACCTGCAACACGGTGCCTACCTCTTCCAGGTTGGCCCCTGCATTAAAGTTGCTTAATTGCTGGCGAAGAATCGCCGAAATTTCATCTGGTTTTATTTCTGCCATAAAAAATTATGTTTAAAAAAATTATTATCGGATGTTTTGAACAAACTGGTTATTCAAAAACTGTTTTTTAATATCGTTTAAATCTCTGCTGATGCTGGCATCTACCAGCGTATCGCCCAATTCCAGTACAAAGCCGCCAATCAATGCTTCGTCAACAGCTGTTTCCAACTCAATATGATTAACATTGCTGTTAGCTTTTACTTTATTAATAATTGCATTTTTTACTTCGTCGCTTACAGGTGCTGCGGTAGTAAGTTTTACCCGCTGTATACCCCTTAATGCATTAAACTGCTCTATATAAGCTTCTGTTATTTCGGGCAGGTTACCCTCCCTGTTTTTTTGGATAAGCAATTGTATAAAAGCAGCCGTGGTGGCATTTACTTTTCCGCCAATTACCGATTCCATTATTTTGCTTTTGGTACTGGGTTTTACTACCGGGCTGCGTAATAAGGCAACAAAGTCGGGGTTAGATTTACAGATGGCCTGCAGCAGTTTCATATCTGCATGTATGGCATCTACCTGGTTCATTTCTGAAGCCAGGCTTAAAATGCTTTTTGCATACCTGCCTGCTAAACGTGGATTTTGCATTTGCTTTTTTGAATTTTCTGTTTCGGTTTTTGAGGGTTTATTTCAAAAACATTTCGTTACTGCTATTAATTGCTTAATTCAGCTTTGCTTCTTCGGCCAATTGTTTTATATAACTTTCTTGTTCTGTTTTGCTGCTCAGCTCCCGGCGCAATACTTTTTCGCTCACCTCTACCACTAATTTACCTACCTGGTTTTTAAGGTCGGTTAAAGCCGCCATTTTTTGCTGATTAATCGTAAGCTGGGCATCTGCAATAATTTTTGCAGCCTGCACTTTGGCTTCTTCTCTTGCGTCGTTTACAATTTTATCTTTGGTTTCTTTAGCTTCTTTAAGCATTACGGCCCTTTCTTCTCTTGCCTTGGTAAGCAAGGCTTCGTTTTCGTTTTTCAACTGAGCCATTTCCAGCTTTACTTTTTCGGCTGAAGCGATGGCGTCTGCAATACCTTTTTCTCTTTCGCCTACAGCTTTCATAATGGGTTTCCAGGCAAATTTACCCAACACAAACAACAGGATAAGAAAAGAGATAGTGCTCCAAAATACAAGCCCCACATCAGGCAATACCAAAGGATTTACTTCTAATAACATATTGTACTAATTACAGATTGCTAATTTATTTTAACACCGCATTACCGGTATATTGCTTTATAAAATACAGGCCCTCCGCCCTGTGCTTTGGGCCTGTACTAAGTTGTGTGGATTAACCATTACCCAACAGGGCAACTACCACCGCAAACAATGCAACCGCCTCTACGAAAGCCGCAGCAACGATCATGTTTGCACGAATGTCATTAGCAGCTTCTGGTTGACGGGAAATACCCTCAACTGCGCCTTTACCAATTTGACCAATACCGATACCTGCACCAATTGCAGCTAAACCAGCGCCAATGGCGGCTACGCTACCTACTACTACTCCTAGCATGTTTTTAGAGTTTAATTGTGAATGAAAAAAATTAATGATGAGCTTCTTCGTGATGATGCTCTTCTGTTGCCATACCTATATACATTGCAGCCAGCATGGTAAAGATGAAGGCTTGTAAAAAAGCCACCAGCAACTCTATCATGCTAATAAATACTGCAAAAGGCACCGCAATAGCTGAAGCAAAAACACTTTTAAATATGAAGATCAAACAAATTAAGCTTAATACCAGGATGTGGCCTGCGGTGATGTTTGCAAACAAACGAATCATCAACGAAATAGGCTTGGTAAATACACCCAGTAATTCAATAGGAGCCAAAAACAACTTCATGCTCCAGTGCATACCCGGCATCCAAAAAATATGCTGCCAGTAGCTTTTATTACCCTTAATGTTTACGAGTATAAATGTAAATACAGCCAGCGTCATGGTAAAGGCAATATTGCCACTTACATTGGCACCACCCGGAAAAAGCGGTACAAGGCCCAGCATGTTATTTATCCAGATTAAAAAGAAAACCGTTAATAAAAAGGGCATATACCGGGCATGATCTTTACCAATATTGGGCTTTGCAATATCATCCCTTACAAACAATATGATGGGCTCCATAAAAGATTGAAAACCCTTAGGCGCTGAGGTTACACCTTGTTTTTTATAAGCACCTGCAACGGAAAGAAAAATTACCAACAACAGTACTACTGTTAATAATAAAGAGGCTACGTTTTTGGTGATTGAAAAATCCCACACTTTTTTAGATGCATCAGCATCTACCGTGCCATCAGCTGCTACTACTTTTATTTTACCTTCTACCAGTTTATAACTGTAATTGCCCTGGTATGCAACGGGTGCATGGTGTTCATCAACCAATTTGGAGGAAGAAAATATTTCCAGGCCCTTATCAGAATATAATATTACAGGCAAAGCAATGGAGGTATGGCCCCATAAATGCCAGCTATGGTCGTCTTTAATGTGCTCAAGTATTGTTTGGGTTACATTAAACTTACCTTCCGCTTCATGAGTGGGCTCATGTGCTTCGCCTGCACCCGGTGTGTGCTCCGGCTGGGCCTTTAATGAATTAGAAAAAAGTAATATAACAACACTGAATGCCGCTACCAGTAATGATTTCATGCTTCTAACAGACATATCTTCCCTGAAATTTGGCGCAAAGATAGGCGTTTAGGGGTAAAATTGCCAAGGGATAAATGAGATTTTTAGGAGATTTTGGCAGCTAGTATCGGCATACTGGATGTTTACAGTGTTGCTATATTTTAACTGATGGGCTTAACGTAATCTTTATTTTGGGTTGGTTAATAGTATTGGTTATTGAAATTGGTGCAACAATTTAACCATACAACTATCCGGGCACTAATTATTGTAAAAAGCCCGCCAGCTAAGGCTTTAATTTTTGATCTTCAATGCCTGCAAATGATTAAAAAACTTTAATTGGTAGCCTTCACTTTTATCCATTTATTTATTTTGGTAAAATATTTATTGATAAACAATAAATATTTATTTATATTTGCTCAATAAATTAATAATCATGAGAACAAAGACAGAAAAGATTTTACTGGTTTTAAAAATTATTGCCATTTTAGGCGCTAT
>JBDKJT010000142.1:0-2586 GCA_039796475.1 Bacteroidota bacterium
CCATTTGGTGTAAATATTCCTTTGCTGTATCCAAATATTCAAGAGCATATCAATATTATTATACAAGAAAAAGTACCCATTGTTTTTACTTCGGCTGGCAATCCCAAAACATGGACAAGTACTTTAAAAGCGGCCGGTATTACTGTGGTGCATGTGGTAAGCAGCAGTAAGTTTGCACAAAAAGCGCAGGAGGCAGGTTGTGATGCAGTAGTGGCAGAAGGCTTTGAGGCTGGTGGCCACAACGGCCGGGAAGAAACCACCACACTGGTGCTGCTGCCTGCAGTGTGTAATGCTGTAAGCATACCCGTAATTGCAGCAGGTGGCATAGCCACCGGGCGGCAAATGCTGGCGGCCATGGTGCTGGGGGCAGCGGGTGTACAGGTTGGCAGCCGTTTTGTGGCAAGTGATGAGGCATCTGTACATGTAAATTTTAAGCAAACGGTTATCAATACCCCGGAAGGCGGTACACAGCTTTCTTTAAAAAAGCTAACCCCGGTACGGCTTATAAAAAATCAATTTTTTAACGAGGTGCAGGCAGCAGAAAATCGTGGGGCCGAAGCTGATGAACTGGCCCGGATACTTGGCAGGGGGCGTGCCAAAAAAGGTATGTTTGAAGGTAGCCTGGATGAGGGCGAATTAGAAATAGGGCAGGTGAGTACCCTGATAAAAAATATTATGCCGGCTGCAGCTATTGTGCAAGAAATATGGACTGATTTTACCAAGGCCCTGCAGCAACCGCTGGGCTAAAATTTATAACTGATGCCCGCTACATAGCCATAATCTACCCTGGCTAAGCCGGTTGCCGGCGATTTACGATCGTAGTTATGATAAAAATTAAGTGTAATAGAAAAATCTTTAATTACCTCCCAGCTTAAATCAATATCACCATCATAGCGGATACGACCTTTTTGCGATAAGCTTACAAAAACCATCTGTGCTGCCGACAGGCTGAGGTTAGGTTTACTAAACGAAAAAAAGTTGTAATTAACCTGAGTAGCCCACTCAAATAAAGTATTGCTTACGTTACTAAAGTTTTTTTCGGAGTTTATTACAATGCCAGTGTTTACTTTACCCTGGCTGCTTTTGAGTTGCAAAAATTTATAGCCAATAGCAGCACCCGTTTGCCACCTGCTTTGCAACCCCAACTCCAGGTTGCGCTGGTAGCTTAATAAACCTACTAACAGCCAATTATTGTTGATGTAATAAATAGAGCTGCCTTGTAAATTTTCTCTTTCCCGGTAGGTGCTAATGCTGTCGGCTGTAATAATCATATTGCCGGTTAAAGCTGTTTCGGTGGTACGGGTGGTATACTTAATGCTGGCATTTAAGTTTAGCCGCCCAATATCGCTTGATTTGGTGTAGGAGTATCCTGCGCCAATATTACCGCTCAATCTTGTTTCGAAATTGTTGCCAAAAAATATAAGGCTGGAGATATTACTAAGGTGAATGGCCGGGCTAAGACCGGGTGTGTTGATGGTAATAAAGCCATCTTTATCCGAAGTGCGGATGGTGCCATAAAGTAGTTTTCTGTCGGTGGTTTCTACCCTGTACAGGTGGCAGGCCGCTTGTATGCTTTTTATCTTATCGTATTTTACATTAATAATGCCAATCCCATCGCCATCAAACTCTACCCTGCCCATTTTTATTTTTTTCATTTCGCCGATGATGATGCTGTTGTTTAGCAGGTACAACGTGTCTTTTACTTGCCCCACCAGCGACTTAAATAAAAATAGGAGGAGTATGTTAATTGTAATTTTTTTGGTCATTTTTTGTATCAACAGGCTTTGCTTTTAAGCATGCAGCCAATTCTTTTAAAGAATTGGCTGCATGGTATGTTTTGATATAAGGTGTTTACATCCTTGTTCTCCTGTTGCCGCCGGCAGGCATCGCCCTGTTGCCAGCAGCAGGCCTTGTAGCTGGGCGGGTAGCGGGCCTTGGTGCAGGCCGGGTATTGTTCATGGGCCTGCGTACATCATTAAAATTATTAGTGCGGTTGTTACCCCTGTCTCTCAGGCGGGCATCCCGGTTAATATTATTGTTTTGTATGGGGTCGGGCCGGCGGTTCCATTGGTTAGCTTTGTTGTCCCGCTGGTTAATATTACCCTTGTTATCCCGCTGAAAAACATTGCCATCCCTGTCAGAAAACACATTGTTGGTATTGCCCGATGGCCTTGTAGGCCTTTTATTATTGTTGCCGGGATTTACAGCAGGCCTGGTTTTGTCGGGCCTAAAGCTGTTGCCGCCACCAATATTATTACCGGGGCGGTTTGTAATACCGGGCCTTGCCACGCCGGGTCCACGGCCGGGGCGATACAGGTTGTTGTGGTTGTTATTAAAATTACCACCGGGCCGGTTGTTATATGGCCGCGGCCTGTGATGGCCATAGTATCCACCATGGTAGGGTGGCCGGTATGGTGGACGGTACATTGGGGGGCCAAACCATCCGCCGCCGCCCCAGCCCCATCCGCCCCAGCCAAAACCGATGTGCAAAAAGCCAATATTAAACCCGTAAGACATGCTCCATCCAAACCAGGGATTATAGCTAAAACCAAAACCCCAGGTGCAGGGCCGTGGGTAATAAATACT
>JBDKJT010000143.1:0-44258 GCA_039796475.1 Bacteroidota bacterium
TAAAAAAAAGTAACCGGCCCAATTAAAAACAAATGCTGAAAAGGCACATAAAATAAAATATCACGGTAGGGCTGATTATCATACCAGCCACCAAAACCAACCATCCAGGGGGTAATATAAAGAATGCAAAGTATTAAAAATAAGCTAAGCCATTTATCTGCTGTGCTTGCATTTTTTAAGGCTTTTCGGTAGAGCAATAATGCGTACACAAATCCATGCACAAAAAATATAAGCAGCAGCGAACTGTAAAATCCAAATTCAAAATAAAGCATGAGCTAAAATAAATAAAATAGCTTTTTGAAAAACAGCGATACTAAGTGTTTCCGTAAAAAATATATAAGCGTTTAATGTTAACCAGCAATTACTTACAAAGTAATTAACAAAACTAAAAAGAGTTGAATAATGCCATTTCCATTTTACAAAATGTATTTACTCTGATAGAAGATTGAACTGGAATCAATTTTTTTTTCAGAATAATTATTTACGGTGTGTTTGTTTATACAGCATTAAAATCACAGCAAACGGGTTGCAGTATGTATAAATTGTTAAGGACTACAGCGCCAATTATCAGCTAACAGATTTTGCTGCTTATGTAAGATTATTGTCCGTTCATATTTTAAAAATAACAACTCATCCATAATAATATTATAAAGTTGTAACATTCAAGTTTCCTTTGCGTATCAAATAAAGTATAGCCAAAATAAAAATCATGAAAAAAAATGTCTCCCTATTTACAGGGTTAATCCTGTTTGCATGTTCGCATGCCTTTTCTCAAAATAATTCTTCTATTAAGGGCGCTGTTAAAGATGTAAACAACAAGCCCCTACAATCTGTATCTGTATCATTATTAAATGCCAAAGATTCTAGCCTGGTTAAAACCGATATAAGCAATGTGGCTGGTGATTTTGAAATTTATACATCCAGGGAGGGTAGCTTTTTGTTAAGCTATACCATAGTAGGGTTTGAGCAATTTTACTCAGCGGTATTTGAAGCAAAAAATGGTGGAAATGTAAATGCACCCACAGCTATTTTAAAACGGGCAGATGGAAAACTTAAGGAGGTAACTATCGTTACCAAAAAGCCAATGATAGAAGTAAAGGCAGATAAAACTGTTTTTAATGTGGAAGCTAGTATTAATGCCACTGGAAGCAATGCTTTGGAGTTACTTCAAAAAAGCCCCGGCATACAAGTAGATAACAACGACAATATAAGCATGAAGGGTAAAACTGGCGTAAGGGTATATGTGGATGGTAAAATGACGCAACTAGATACCAAAGACCTTGCAGCTTACTTAAAAAGCATTAACAGTAATGATATAGAAGCAATAGAAATGATTAGTAACCCCAGTGCCAAATACGACGCAAGTGGTAACGCAGGGGTAATAAATATCAGGCTGAAAAAAAATAAACGTTTTGGAACAAATGGCAGCATGAATCTTGGTTTTGTACAAGGCATCACACCTAAAGGAAACGGCTCGGTAAATTTAAATTACCGGGATAAAAAAGTAAACTTGTTTGGTAACATTGGTGGCAATATCGGACGTTATCAAAATGAAATTTATTTATACCGTATACAAAAGGATACCCTTTACGATCAAAAATCGTTGATGCAGAGCAGGGATAAAAGCATGAATGTAAAAGCCGGTGCAGATTATTTTATTAACAATAACCACACCATTGGTATAATGGCTACCAGCAACTTTAGTGATAATGAGTGGAGCAGCCGTGATAATACGCAAGTATATTATATGCCCACAGGCGAATTTGTAAAGCAATTAAAGGCTTCCAACACTGTGCCGGGTAATAGAACCAATGCCAACTTTAACCTCAACTACCGGTACACAGATACAAGCGGAAAAGAAATAAATTTTGATGCTGATTATGGCTTATTTAGAGGCAGGGGTAACAGCTATCAGCCTAATAATTATTTTGATGCTGATGACGACTTTTTGTATGGGGTTACTAACAGAAACTATACACCTACTGATATTAATATTTATACCGCTAAAGTAGATGTAGAGCAAAAATTAGGTAAAGGAAAACTTGGATATGGTGCAAAAACATCCTTTGTAAATACAGACAATACCTTTAATTTTTATACAGATACCGCTTTTGATAAGCCAGTACTTGTTAAAGACAGGAGCAACACTTTTAGCTATCGTGAAAATGTAAATGCTGCCTACATAAATTATCAGCAACAGCTAAGTGCTAAATGGAGTTTGCAGGCGGGCCTGAGAGGTGAGCAAACAAATAGCAAGGGATTGTTAACAAGGGCAGATGGACAAGCCCAGGCCGACGATAACGTTGTTCGCCATTACTTTAACCTTTTTCCATCCGCTGCATTAACATGGAATGTAAATCAAAAGCATTCGCTTAATTTAACCTTTAGCAGAAGAATTGACCGGCCAACCTACCAGGATTTAAACCCATTTGAAAATAAACTAAACGAACTTACCTACGAAAAAGGCAATGCCTTTTTAAGGCCTCAATACACTAACAATGTTGAGCTTACTCATACATTTATGGGCTTTATCAACACAACCGTTGGCTATAGCCATATTAGCGATTATGCTACGCAGGTAACCGATACCACGGGCAATGCTACCTATGTGCAGCAACAAAATTTGGCCACCCAGCAAATTATCAGTTTTAATATAGGATCGCCTACACCTATTACAAAATGGTGGAATGGTTATGTAAATATTTGGTACAACTACCAAATGTTTGATGGTACAATTGGAGGTAAAGACATACAAATTGATATACCCATTTATGGAGCCTACTTACAGCAAAGTTTTAATTTAGGTAAAGATTATTCTGCAGAAATTAGTGGATGGTACAATGGTAAATCTATTTGGGGCGGCACCTGGCGCACCCGGCCACAAGGTGGAGTAGATGTGGGCTTGCAAAAACAAATTTTGAAAAAAAGGGCCACAGTAAAATTATCTGCCACAGATATTTTCTTTACCTCTCCCTGGACGGCAACCTCCGATTTTGGTGGATTGTATATCCATGGCAAGGGTAGCTGGGAGAGCCGTACTTTTAGAATGAGCTTTAACTGGCGTTTTGGTAGTAATCAAATTAAATCATCCAGGGATAGAAAAACCGGGTTGGATACCGAAGCCAAAAGAATAAAAGGATAAATAAAAAATTAAAAAAATCCGGTGTATAAAATACACCGGATTTTTTATTGCAATGAGCTGGGTACAAATAAAAAAGAAGGCACTGCTAGAAAGCAGCGCCTTAGTTATCCAAACAATCCATAAAAACAAAAGCTCTTACATGTTAGGTCACGATGTATGTAAAACTTGCTTTAATAGATTGTATTAGAATCTTGGACACCTTACAGCATCCTTTGTACTATTGTCTCTGTTAATATATTTCTGATAAGACAGGGCGAGCTCAAAACCACCCCGGCCCCTGGTAGCTGTAGATAATTGCGAAGTGTTAATATCATAGCTAAGCGATACTGCCAGCGGCCTCATTTCAACCTTTGCGATGGGTATAATGGCATCATTCATTCTCACAAAAACACCGCCATGTATTAAAAAGGTAGGCACTTCAGGATCGTCTAGTTTACGGGTATAAATAGCACCACCTATTAATTCGGTATGAGGGCCCTGTGCTACATAATCTGTGTGAAAGGTAACGTATGAAAATTCGGCTGTTGTAATTCTTGCCCCGGCAGAGTATATCCACTTTGGTGCCATCTCAAGCTTTGTATTACTATAAAACGATACATTGCTGGGCTTATTAAAGTGATGATAGGCTACCCCCGCAAATACATTGTTTTCTGGGTTTTCGCCCACTTGCATATTAAAGCTTAAGCCAGCAGTTCCATCAAAGTAGGAGTAAGATGGATTGTTAAATGTTTCTCCATCTGCCAGGCCACCATTATAGTTGGTGCCGTCAAACTGGCTATTGGTGGTTATCTTACTTCTGTCTATCCGGCGCTGCACAAAACCACCCATAAAGCCAAGAGACAAATACATATTTTTTTCGCCACTTAATGATTTATGATAGTTTACTGCCGGAAGTACATGTGTGGATGTCATGGCAATGGTGCCTGCTTTATCGTATAATATTTGCCCGCCAAGGGTCATATAATCTTCTCCTTTTCCAACTGGCATTTTGTATTCGCCGTTTAAAGAAGTGGTTTGGTATGGTACAGTAACGCTTTGCCATTGAGTGCGGTAAACCGATTGTAAACGAAGGTCTCCGGAAAATAATCCAGCTAACGCAGGGTTACGCAATAATGGTGTTTCTGAAAATTGTGAAAAGTGAATGTCCTGGGAATGAAGCTGCTGTAAGGATGCAGTGAGCACAATACCGCATAGTAATTTGGGTAGAATAGCTTTCATAAAATAGGATTTGTTTTCTTGTGTTTGGATATTGACTTTCGTCTATACTAAAACGATGGTTGGGGAAAATTATTATTGAAGGAGTAATATTTTTCCTTTAGTAGTAATTTTTTCACTGTTTTTACAAATAACTTCTACAGTGTAAATATAGGTGCCAGGGTTTGCTAATATGCCTTTATAGCGGCCATCCCAACCGGTGGATGGATCGTTTGCATTTACATTTTCTTTTTGAAAAACGAGTTGGCCGTACCGGTTAAAAATTTTAAGGTTTTGCACTTTAAAAATGCCTACACCCATGGGATAAAAGTAATCGTTGAGCCCATCCCCGTTAGGGGTAAAGGCAGAGGGAAGGTAAAGATTGCTATTGTCGCACACAACCTGTATATACACTTGCGCACTATCTGTGCAGCGGCTTTGGTTTGTAACAGTAATGCTGTATCGTGTATTTTGCTCAGGCGTGGCAATAGGTGAAGGGCAGTTGCTGCAGCTTAAAGTGGCGGCTGGCTGCCATAGCCATGTAACTACATCGTTGGAGCTTTGGGTGCTTAACTGTATGCTGGCACCCAGTTGTATAGTAGCACCCGGGCTGGCAGTAACAGTTGGGTTGGCATTAACGTTGATGCTTATTTGAGCACTATCTGTAAAGCAATTTTTATCATCATACCCAACAACTGTATACACTGTATTAACAGCAGGCGATGCTATTACAGAAGCAGTGTTATTGTTGCTAAGGCCTGTGGCCGGAGTCCAAAAATAGTTTTCTGCACCGCTTACACTTAAGTTAAGCACATTGCCCTGGCATACAGAATCCTGCGCTTGCAGGCCTGTAACCGTAAATGGCTTTTTTACATCCACCCATACCGCATCTGTATTTGTACATCCAAATAAGGTAGTGCCAGTTACATAATAGGTAACCGAATCGGTGGTAGCTGTAACAGGGTTGCTGCAATTGGTACAGCTTAAAGCCACTGCCGGTTGCCAGCTGTAACTATCGGCGCCGCTTGCCTGCAATTGTGCAGTGCTGTTTAAACAAATAACCGTGTCGTTGCCAGCAAATACAATTGGTATGGGGTGAATAAGCACATTTGTAAAAGCGGTATCACGGCAGCCATTATTACTGGTAGCTATTAAGGATACCGGGTAAGTAGCTGCTGATGGATAATTTTGGGATGGTGGATTTTGCTGAGCAGACGTATTGCCATTACCAAAATTCCATTGCCAGTTAATTGCAGCGGTATCGGCTGAAATTAAAACACCGTTAAATACAACGCTGGATGGCCCACAGTGTACCGTATCGCCCGTGATGCCAATTTGTGGTTTTTGGGCAACCCTGATATACGCAGGCTTTATTAAAGAGTCGGTACAACCAAACACCGTTGTAATCACCAATTTTACATCGTACACACCTGTTGCGGTATAAGCATGAGATGGATTTTGGGTAGATGCAGTACTGCCATCCCCAAAATCCCAGAAATAACTGCTTACTGCACTGCCCGAGATGGTGGAGTCAGAAAAAACTGCCAAACCTCCATCGCAAAAAAGCTGGCTGTTTACACCAAAATTTACACTGCTGCTGTATAAGCTGATAGTGTCTACTCCATAAATTGGTATGATGCAACCAAAAGAATCTTTTATTAACAAACGAGGGATGTACTTGCCCGGGAATAAATAGGTATGGCTGATGGTACTGTCTGCAGTAATGGCAACACTACCATCATCAAAATCCCAGGAGTAGCTTAACTCGTTACGGGTGCTAATAACAAAGTTAGTAACCAGCGGTGCACAACCTTCTACCGGCGAAAAGCGGATAGCGGCTGTTGGCGCATTTACCTCAATCGTACGGGTTGCGGTACTAATACAACCTTCGCTTCTTTTAGAGGTAAGGGTAACCTGGTAAATACCCGAAGCGGTGTAAGGGTGCCGGGGGCTGGCTGTTCCCGAAAACCCGCCATCACCATAATCCCACAACCGGGTAACTTCGTTTTGACAGGTATTATTGAAATCAACAAAAAATGGCGTACAGGAGCCAAATGTATCACTAGGGGTAAAAGCTGCTACTACTTCTTTTACATCTATCAACCCGGGTTTAAGCAGGGTATCTCTACAACCAAAACTATCGGTAACAATCAGCGTAATATCATATAGCCCGTTGGTGGTGTAAAATTTAGCAGGTAAGCTATCGGTAGATGCAGAGGCATCGCCAAAATTCCAGTTGTAGGTTAATCCATCACCCAGCGAATTGTTGTCAAAAAACAATGTATCGTTGTTGCAGGTAGTAGTATGGCTAACATCAAAATCTGCTAACGGTTGGGATACAGTTATAGGTGTAGAAGAAATATAAGTGTTAAAACATCCAACAGAATCTACCACTTGAAACCGTGGATAATACACGCCCAATTTTGTGTATACATGGCTTACGCTGGATGGTGCTGCACCAATAAATATTTGTGATGTGCCATCACCAAAAGTCCAAACCCTTCGCCTAATATTATCGTTACCGTCTGCTGTGGTAGCGGCATCTGTAAATACCAAGGCTGTATTGGCTTTTAGACAGCCCGTGGTGGCGCTTACTATAAAATTTGCTTTGGGCGAAAATATATGAATGATATTGCTTTTTGTAGTACTTGGCTGGCAATTATTAATGTCTTGTACAGTGAGTGTTACAGAAAATGTGCCAGCCGAATCGTATCGGTGTTGTGTATTGCCAGTAAGGGTGGTATCAATTTTACCATCGCCATAATTCCAGATATACCGAATGATTTTTGTGGTATCCATACCGGTAGCCAAAAAACTGATAATGCCTCTTGCACAAATAGAATCTGTAGAGGGATTAAAATCAGGCACAACATTTACCAGCGATATTGTTTGTGTAAGCGTGCTGCTGCAGGTACCATTGATTACCGTAAGCGATACAGGGTAAGTACCAATGGCGCTGTATGTATGTACCGGGGAGGCAGCAGCAGAGGTGGCGCCATCACCAAAATTCCATAACCAACTGGTGGCGCCAAGAGAGCTGTCGCTAAAGGTTACCTGCCTTTTATTGGTGCAACTATATATGGGTGTAAATGCTGGCACTGCAGGTTTAATGGTTACAGCATTTGTTTTTATAGCAGAGTCGCTGCATCCATTGTTCCAGGCTATTAGTTTGATGGTGAAGCGCCCTGTATCAAAATAGCGGTGTGCTGCATTTTGATCTGTGCTGGTACTATCGTCGCCAAAGCTCCAAAGCCACCTGTCTGCCGGTGCCGAAAGGTCTGTAAACTGTACATTGGTAGCGGCACATTCCAGCGGATTAAGGATGCTGAAATCTACGATTGGGCGGGTGCCAATTTTTACACCTTGGGTTATTGTTAATGAATCTTCGCAACCATCTGCGGTGGTTATTTTTAGCTTAATATCATAGTTGCCTAGTACATTATAAGTATGCACCGGCAAACGGTTGGTAGATGTGCTGCCATCTCCAAAATCCCACAAATAACTGGTAATGGTTTCAGCCGAATTTATGTTGGCAATTGGCCTGAAAATATACGGTACACATCCGCCACCTTCTTTGGTATCAATTGCTATTTGCGGCCGCTGAATTTTAATGAAATCTGTAAACAGTTTATTATTGGTACAGCCATTGGCATCTTTTACAGACAGCCTTACTGAATAGGCCCCGCTGGCAGGATAGGTAGTGTAAGTATGCAGGGGTGTGCCGGAATTGATACTCGGCGAACCATCTCCAAAATCCCATGTCCAATCTACTACCCGTGGGGTATTGTCTGTAAAATTTACAGCAAAAGGTACCCGGCATGAGGCAGAGTCGTTTGCCCTGATGCTGATGATGGGCCGGTTAATAACGGTTATGTTTTTGGTGGTAGAGTCTTTACAGTTTAAAAAAGTATTTACCAGTTTTACTGAGTAATTGCCGGTAACACTCCAAACTCTTACTGCAGGCGTGTCGGATATGGCCAGGCCATCACTAAACGTCCAATCGTAATTTAAAGGAAAAGGGTTAGAGGTGTTGGTAAATTTGGTGGTAGTATTAATGCAAACAGTATCGGGGCCACTAATAAAAGGCTTGGTGTTGTTAAGTACCAACGAGTCGGTAAGTACTAAAGTATTGCTGCAGCCACTTTCGTTGGTGGCAGTAAGCGAAACAGTAAAACTGTCTCCGGCAAGGTAAGTGTGTACAGGATCTTTTAAAGTAGAAATGGGTGAGCCATCCCCAAAATTCCATTGGTAGGTAAATGTGCCGGGGCCGCTGGTAAGATTGGTAAAGCGGATAGCTTCCGGAGGATTGCATAACACACTTTTGGAAAAAGCAAAATTTGCTATAATGGAATCCGATACTATTACAGCCTGGGCCTTACTAATGCTGTTGATGCAACCACCAGAGTTGATGACGGTAAGGGTGATGTTAAAATTACCAGCCTTTGTAAAAGTATGGTTTACGGCGGAAGTAGTTTGTGATGGCGAGCCATCGTCAAAATCCCACTCCCAATTGGTAATGGTTCCAAAGCTGGTGGTACTTGCATCTGTAAACAACGTGGCATGCGGCACACAACCGGATGTATCTGCAATAAAAAAGTTTACTACCGGTTTTTCGTACACGGTAATATATTGTGTTTTGGTAATAGAATCGCTGCCAGCCAAATTAGACACTTTAAGGCTAATGGTATAAGTGCCCGGTGTAATATAAGTAGTAACGGGGTTGCTAAAGCCCGATTGAGTGGTGTTGCCCAAATCCCAGCTCCAGCTGGTAGGTGCTCCCGAAGATGCATCTTGAAATTGAACCGTAAGTGGCGCACAGCCCGCTACTTTATCTGAAGTAAAATTGGCGATGGGTTGAGAAAAAACTATACTGCTGATGAGTAGCCCCATCAATAATAGGATGTTTTGGTTGGTAAGGATTTTCTTAAGCAATGTTTACATATTAATAAGGGGGTATTCTAAGTTAACGAAATCTTTTAAACATAATTATCTTTTTTAAAAAATACGGTATTGTATACCCTGTTTATATACGATGCCTGCTATAGCTATTTTGCTGCCTGAAAAAAAAAGCCGGCAAAAAGCCGGCTTGATTTCAGATATAAAAAAACAAAAAGCATTACCTGATAAGTGCAATATTGCCCCTGTAGGTGAGTACACTTCCATTATCACACAACACCTCCATCGAGTACACAAATACATCTGCATTTAAGGGTACACCTTTGTTGGTGCCATCCCAGCCATATGCAGGGTTGTTGGCATCAAAGCTGCTTCTGTCAAACACTACTTCGCCCCAACGGTTAAATATTTTGATATTTCTTATTTTAAATAAGCCCGTGCCCCTGGCATAAAATATATCATTTGTGCCATCTGCATTTGGCGAAAAAGTATTGGGTATAAATATGTTTGAACCATTACAAATTACAAACACCGTTACCCTGTCCCTGGCTTTACATCCACCACGATTTTTTACCTCTACAGTATACTCAGTGTTTTCTTTGGGTTTAACCGTTACGCCTGGCCAAAAGTTTCTGAAGATGCCGGTAGTAGGTTGCCAGTTTACATCCGATACATCTGCAGAGATGGTGGGCACCAGGTCTATAGACTTGCCTACATTAATGGTTTGATCGATGCCAGCTTCTACAGTTGGTATTGGGTTTACTTTTATATTCACATAGCCGGTATCCTTAAAGCAGCCACGGTCGTCGGTGGCAATTACGGTATACTGCGTAGTAATATCAGGCATAGCGGTAGGGCTTGCAATATTGGCATTATCCAGCGATGCTGCAGGCGACCATACATAGCTGTAAGCGCCAGCTGCGGTAATCTTTTTTGTTTGGCCCTTACATACACTGTCCGAAGCGCTGTGGATTAATACAAATTTTGTTTTTACTCTTACCAAAATAGTGTCTTTGGCACTGCAACCATGTATGCTGGAGCCGGTAACATAATAGGTTTTATCGTCGGGGGTATTGGTAGCTGGCGATGCACAGTTAGTACAACTTAGGTTGGCGGCAGGGCTCCACACATAAGTGTCTGCACCGGTAGCTTTTAATGTAATGCTGCTTCCCTTACACAATAGGGTATCTGCACCAGCGCTTACCACTGGTATAGCGTAAGATTCTGCAGGGATGGTTACTGTGGTTTTACAGCCGGTACTGTTGGTACCTGTTAACGTTACATTGTATACACCGGCCAGTGGGTATAGCTGGGCAACAGGGTTGCTGGCAACTGAAGTATTACCGTTTGCAAAATTCCACTGCCAGGTAATAGCCGAAGTATCGGGTACCTGTATTTGTGCGGTAAACTGTGCAGTTAAAGGGGCACAGGTATTGCCGCTGTATCCAATAGAAATTTTTGGAGATGCTACCACTTTTATGGCCTGTGTAGTAGTGATAGAATCTGTACATCCGTTGCTGGTGGTTACCACCAATTTGGGATAATATATACCCGGAGTAGTAAACTGGTAGGCCGGGTTTGGCAGTAAAGAAGTATTGCCATCGCCCATTACCCAACGGTATTGAGTAATTACATCGTTGGTTGCCACAGATGAATCAGTGAAGTTAATTATACCTGTATCACACAATGCTTTGTTGTTAAAGGTAAAATTAGCAGCCACCCCGCTAATACGTATCGTGTCTTTGCCGGGTATGGGTACTTTACAACCGGCAGGGTCTACCAAAATCATTTTTGGTACATACGTGCCCGAAAAATTATAGGTATGGCTGGTATTAAATGTGCCGGTTACAGTGGTAGTGCCATCATTAAAATCCCAGATAATAGAGTTTTGACTATTGGTGGTGGTAGCCGCAAAATTTACGCTTACCGGGTTACAACCCACAATTGGCTGGTAAGTAAAAGTACCCTCGGGGCCTTTAACTACTACAGATCTTTGGAAGGTAGAAGTACATCCGCCACCACTGGATACCGTTAGGGTAACGGTAAACGATCCGGCATAATTATAAAAGTGTGTTGGGTTTACCTCTGTAGAGTAAGTGCTGTCGCCAAAATCCCATCTTCTGCTTATCGCATTTGTAGATAAGTCGGTAAAATTGATGATTAAAGGAGGGCAGTTACTTACAGAGTCACTCATTATAAAATTTGCCAATGGAGTACTTACTTTAATGTAGGCATTTTTTGTAATGGAGTCTGTACAGCCAAAACTTCCCCTGATGACAAGTTTTACATTGTAGATACCATCTGCAGCATAGGCATGTGATGGATTAGCTACCGTATCCGTATTGTTATCACCAAAATCCCAGTGGTAACTTAAGTTAGTACCTATAGATTGGCTGATAAATTTAATGGGTTTGCCAGGGCAGGATAAACTGTCTAGCGTATTAAAATTTGCTTGTGGATTATCGATGATGATTGGGCTAACCGCTTCAAAGCTATCGGTACATCCTTTGCTGTCTTGTACTTTAAGCCTTATTGAGTAAGAGCCTGCTTGCGAATAATTGTGCTGGAAGGGGCCAGCAGTTAACGAGTCGCTGCTTCCATCTCCGTAATTCCATACCCAGCTTTGTATAGGGTTTCTTCCGTCGCTTACACTGCTGTCGCTCATTACAGTGGTTGAGTTAGAGCAACTTTCGTTATTTGTTACGGCAAATTTTGCAGTAGGGCCATTTACTTGTATATACGCCGTTTTTACCAAAGTGTCTTTACAGCCATTGGCATCGGTAGTAATTAATTGTACATTAAAAAAGCCCGGTTGATTATAAATATGGCTGGCCCTGTTACTATTTAATGGAGAGTTTTCGGTGGGGGTGCCATCTCCAAAATTCCAGGACAGTTGAGCAATTTCGCTTAAGCTGGCATTGGTAGTAAAGTTAACTCTTTCGCCTTTGCAAATCTCTGGGTCAACCGTTGAAAAATCGGTATTGTTGCTGATTATTTTTATTATTCTGGAAGTAGTGTAGTCGCAACCAAACGTATTGTTTACTACCCTTAAAGTAACGGTGTACGATCCTGAAGCTGCGTAAGTGTGTACAGGGTTTTTAACGGTAGAATTAGTGCCATCTCCAAAATCCCAAAACCATTGATCGGCACCGATGGAGTAATCTGTAAATGTTCTGGCCATTGGTGTATTACAATTGCTGGTAACACCAAACTTTGCAACAGGTGGGTTAATATGTATGTATTTGGTAAACTTTACAGAATCGGCACAACCGCCTTTCCAAACAATTAACTGTACATCAAAATATCCTGTATCACTGTATTGATGAATCGGGTTTTTTACGGCAGAGGTAGTATTGTCGCCAAAGCTCCAAAGCCATCTAGATACACCTGCTTCGGACAAATCAGTAAAGTTGACAGATACTTTAGCACATGCATTTAACGGGCTTGCGCTAAAGTTGGTAACAGGCTTGCCACTTGTAACAATACCCCTTGGTACAATTAGTGTATCTGAGCAGCCACTGGCGGTGGTTACTATTAATGTTACGGTATAAGCACCTTCGGTGGTATAGGTATGTGTAGGTGATGGAGAGGTGGAGGTGTTACCATCGCCAAAATTCCATTGGTATCCAATTACAGGATCAACGGTTGAAACTGTAGGAATGAATTTTTTAGTGAACGGAACGCAACCACTATCTGGTAGATTTTTTATGGTGGCGGTGGTTTTTCTAACGATAATAAAACTTGGTTTAGTAATCGTGTCTGTACAGCCGTTAGTGTTTGTTGCAATCAATTTTACGGTGTAATTACCAAAGTTAGTGTAGGTATGTGCCGGGTTGGCATTGGTAGATGAAGTGTTATCGCCCAAATCCCATACATAACTTAAGCCTGACTGGCCCTGTGTGGTAAAATTAACGGTAAATGGTTTTGCACAGCCGGTAGAATCGGATGCGGTAAAATTAACCACGGGTTTGGGTAATACCTGCACCTGTACAGTTTGCGAATCGGTACAAGCTCCAAAATTGGCCACCATTTTAACGGTGTAGGTACCTGCCAACAGAAACTTTTTTGTAGGGCTAAACTCTGTAGATGTAGTGCCATCTCCAAAACTCCATTGTTCGGTATTAGGCGCCGGGGTAGAGCTGTTGGTAAATGCTACATTCATATTTTGGCAAATGGTTGGCGGTGCCTGAAAGCCTGCTTTTACCGATCCAACGGTAATAGCATTTTGCTTAATAATTGTATCCCTGCAGCCAGTATTGTTCACCACCACAAGGCTAACTGTGTAGGTGCCAATATTTGTATATATATGTGAAGGGTTTAGCAGGTTAGAAGTGTTGCCATCACCAAAATCCCATGAGTATTGTACTGCACCTGTGCCGGTAGATTGGTTTTGAAAATTTATGGTAACGGGTGCTGTGCAGGTTTGTGGATGATCGTTTGTAAAATCTGCCAAAACACCTTCGTTTATTTGCACCAGCGAATTTTTTACTAATGTACTTACACACCCATTGGTGTTTTTTAATTGCAAGGTTACATTAAAGTTTTTTGCACTTGTATAGGTGTGTACGGGGTTTTGGTCGGTAGAGGTTACCCCATCGCCAAAATCCCATAACCAGGAGTTGAGTGTGCCGTTTGATGTAGTGCTTAAATCAGTAAACGATACATCCAATGGGTAGCAGCCGGAGGTATTGTTAACCGCAAAATTTACTTGCGGAGCAGCAAATACTTCGATAAAATCTTGCTTTGTTACCGAGTCTTCGTTGTTTTGATTTTTTATCACCAGTTTAATGCTGTACTTACCCGGCGTAAAATATACTACGGAGGGGTTTTGCAGGTAAGAGATGGTGCCGTTGCCAAGATCCCATTTCCAGGAGTCTGGGTTGCCGGTGCTTTGGTCGTTAAATCTTACAACTAAAGGCGCACATCCATTGGTAGGTGTAGCTGAAAAATTGGCGCCCAACTGTGCTTTGGTACAAATGCTTGTAATAAGCGTAAATAAAAGGAGTACCCCCTTAGAGAATTTCCCTGTGGTCATAGGAATTGGCTTTTGTTTTTATATGTCTGATGATGACAATACGGGATTACGATTATCACCAATTACCTATAACTCCAAACAAGCCAAAAAATTGTGAAAACAAGTAATATTATTTGATGGGGTGCACTGTAATGGCAGGTGTTACAGCCTTTTCATGTGCAGTACTTTGGGGTCGGTTGTACCCCAGGGAGCCAGTTCCATTATTGGCAACGATTTTTTTGTAAAACGCCAGGGGCGATTTAAAAATTCAAAAGATGATGGTACGGCTGGTGTGGTAATACTGATGGTTAATTTGCTATAATCTTCATTGCTCGACCATGTGCCGGTATAGATGGTGCCGTCTTTTGTTCCCGTCATCGGTCCATCAAAATAGGTGCTGCCCTTTGCCAGCACAAAAGTGTAGCCGTTATACTGGCTGGTATTATCTACACCATTGTCTGTTGCCAATTGCACTACAAAATCTTTATTTAAAATGTTTTGTTCAAAATAACGTTGCAGGGTGTCTTCTGATATGTTTTCAATCGCCTTTTTACATCCGCCCAGCAGTAATAGTGCGGCCAGCAGCAATGCAATAAAAAATCGGTAATTAAATATCGTTTGGGGCATACACTCAAAAGTACGAAGAATAAGCGTTTTGATATTTTGCTGTGGCATAATCTATAAAATATTGGGCATTTAAATATTGCCCCGTTGCTTTTTTGCACAATTCTTCTGATGTATACAACCTGCCGTAAGCATAAATGTTTTTATTTAGCCATTGCAAAAGCCCGCTGGTATTGCCTTGGCCAATTTGTGCTTCAAGGCCTGGGGTTTGTTGGCAGGCAGCAGCGTACAATTGAGCGGCATATAAGCTGCCGGTACTGTAAGTGGCAAAATAGCCAATGCTGCCATGGCTCCAGTGTATGTCCTGTAAAAATCCATGGTTGTCATCTGTAACAGTTACACCCAGGTAACGTTTATACAACTCATTCCATATACCTGCTACATCTTTGGTATTAATACTACCATCCAGCAAAGCTTTTTCTATCTCATACCTAATCATTACATGAAAATGATAGGTGAGCTCATCCGCCTCGGTTCTTATCAAAGAAGGTTGTACTTTATTAATAGCGCCGATAAATGTTGGGCAGTTTACTTGTTTTAGCTGTTCAGGAAAAAACGTTTGAAGCCAGGTAAAATTGTGCTGCCAGTAAGCCGGATTTCTGCCCACACAGTTTTCCCATATCCGGCTTTGGCTTTCGTGTATGCTCAGGCTGCAATATTCGCCGGCTGGCAGGCCGTATTGCTCCGGGGGTAGGCGCTGTTCGTACAAAGCATGGCCGCCTTCGTGCAGGCAGCTCCAGGTCATGTTACCAAAATCATTTTCATCTATTCGGGTGGTTACCCTTACATCATCGGGGCTAAAGTTGGTAGTAAATGGATGCAGGCTGATATCTTGCCTGCCACGGGTAAAATCAAAACCAATTTTTTCCAGCAATTGCATGCCAAAATCCCATTGTGCCTGTTTGGGAAAATGCTGTTTTAAAAGGCTGTCATCTGGTGCAGGTAATTGTTGTATTGCAGTTAGCAGCTGTGTAAGCTTTGGGCGCAGGTTGGTAAAAAGCTGGTCGGTAATGGTTACCGTAAGGCCCCGGTCATATTCATCCATCAAGGCATCGTAAGGGTGATGAGTGTACCCCAGCATATCTGCCTGTTGTTTTTTTAGGTTGATAATGGCCGCAAGTGGTTCAATAAAACCAGCTCCATCATTTTTAGTTCTTGCATTTACCCATGCATGGTAGGCGGTGCTGATAGCTTCGCTAAGCAATCTTACAAATGCCGGACTTAGCCTTTTTTTAAGGTTATAGTCTTGTAGCGACAAGGCTATATTTTTTTGCTGGATTTCATCCAGCCCGTCAGCCACTGCCAGCTCATTTAATAAATGCCCGGTTTCATCACTGATAAATAATTCATGTGCATGCTCATGCAGGGTAGCCAATTGCCGGCTTCGGGCATTGCTGCCGCCTGCAGGCATATAAGTTTCCTGGTCCCATTCTAATACTGCCGCTGCATATTTAAGGTCGGCAATTTTTTGCATCTTTGTTTGATAGCGCTGGTATACTGTACTTGCTTTCATTGTAAATAGCTGTGTTGTCAAAATTAATCATCGCTAACCATGCAGGGTAAATATCTTTACTGTCAGCCTGTTTAAATTAAATTTTAGTAATGTATATAAAAGAAATCATTGCTCCTTTAGAGGTATTGGCCCCTGCCAGCCTGCAGGAGGATTACGATAACTGTGGGTTACTTACCGGTAATACCAATTGGCAATGTACAGGTGTGCTTATTGCATTGGATGCTACCGAAGCGGTGGTAAACGAGGCCAAGGCAAAAGGTTGCAACCTGGTGATAGCCCACCATCCCATCATTTTTGGTGGGTTAAAAAAAATTACGGGCAGCAACTATGTTGAAAGAGCGGTAATTACTGCCATAAAAAATGATATTGCTATTTACGCAATACATACCAATCTCGACAATGTCATTACCGGGGTTAATGGTAAAATGGCAGATATGCTGGGGCTTATTAACCGCAGGCCATTACAGCCCAAAAAGGGGGTGGTAAAAAAAATAGTGGTATATGTGCCGCAAGCCCATGCCAATAAGGTAAGGGAGGCTTTGTTTACTAGCGGGGCTGGTACTATTGGTAATTACAGTGGCTGTAGTTTTAACAGCAGCGGACAAGGTACTTTTACGGCCGGTAAAAATACGCAACCTTTTGTTGGCCAGGCCGATAAGCCGCATACAGAAGAGGAGGTAAAAATTGAAATGGTATACTTTGCCTGGCAGCAGCAGCAGTTATTAAATGCGTTGTACAAGGCACATCCCTATGAGGAAGTGGCTTTTGATATTTATGCCATTGATAATACTGTTGATGCTTTTGGTAGTGGCTTAATGGGCGAGTTGCCAAATGCAATGCCTGAACCAGATTTTCTTGATTTTGTAAAACAACAGTTTGGCCTTCAGCTGGTTAGGCATACTGCTTTAGTGGGTAAGCCGGTAACACGGGTAGCCATTTGTGGAGGGGCAGGTAGTTTTTTAACCCGGGCAGCAGTAGCAGCCGGGGCCGATTTTTATATCACTGCGGATGTAAAATACCACGAGTTTTTTGATGCGGATAAACAATTGGTACTGGCCGATATAGGCCACTACGAAAGTGAGCAGTTTACCATTAACCTGCTTTTTGATATTTTAAAGGAAAAATTTCCTACCTTCGCCGTCCAAAAAACAGAAGTAAAAACTAACCCGGTTCATTACTTTTTGTAAACTTTATATCAACTTATAAACATTATTTAATGGCTTCAGTTAAAGATTTCTCAGTAGAGGAAAAGCTAGTTTCTCTGGTACGTCTGCAAAAAATTGACAGCAAGCTGGATGAGATCCAGATTCTGAAAGGAGAGTTGCCAATAGAAGTGAAAGACCTGGAAGATGAAATTGAAGGATTGCATGCCCGCCTAACCCGTGTGGAGGAAGAAATTAATGGCATGCAGGAGTTTATCAATCAAAAGAAAGCGGCCATTAAAGAAGCTGAGGAGTTAGTAAAAAAATATGAAAAGCAAAGTGAGAATGTAAAAAACAACCGGGAGTTTGAGGCAATCAACAAAGAAATAGAAATGCAAACCCTGGAGGTGAAGCTTTGCGAAAAACATATTAAAGACGCTACCGAAGAGATTGCTGAAAAAGCAAAACAACTAGAGTCTGCCAAAAAAGCCATCAGCACCAAAGAAGGTAACTTAAATGCCAAAAAAGGAGAGCTGGAAAAAATTATTGGCGAAACTGAAAAAGAAGAAACACATTACAACGAAATGGCATCGGGTGCTCGCTCTCATGTAGATGAGCGGCTGATACACAGTTACGATCGTATCCGTAAAAACTATCGCAATGGCCTGGCCGTAGTGCCTGTTGAAAGGGATAGTTGCGGTGGCTGTTTTCATGCTATCCCACCCCAGCGCCAAAGCGAAATTAAACTGCGTAAAAAAGTAATTGTGTGCGAAAACTGCGGCCGTATATTGGTAGATGCAGATTTAAACGATACAATTGAAGTGAAATAAGCAGCAATATATTTTTACAAAAGCCCACCAATAGGTGGGCTTTTGTTTTGCACAAAACGGTGTAAATAAACAGAGTTATTACAGAAATAAATTAATTTGCCCGCTTTATATGCTGCAGCAATTATTTATACAGAACTACGCCATTATTGATGAATTGTCTATTCGGTTTGATGATAAACTAAACGTAATTACTGGCGAAACAGGGGCAGGTAAAAGTATCCTGATGGGGGCTTTTAGCCTGGTGCTGGGCGACCGGGCAGATACGGGTGTTTTGAGAGACCCAGCAAAAAAATGTGTGGTAGAAGCAGTATGTGTTACCTCCAATAAAGCAGTTGAAATTTTTTTACAGGCAAATGAACTGGATGCTGGAGAGGAGTTGGTAATTAGAAGAGAAATTGCGGCCTCCGGTAAATCGAGGGGCTTTATTAATGATACGCCGGTAACGCTATTACAGCTAAAGCAGCTTAGCCGCCTGCTGGCAGATTTACACCAGCAATTTGATACACTTGAGCTGGCAGAGCAGCATTTTCAACAACAAGTGGTAGATGCCTTGGCCGACAATGGCAAGGATTTGCAGCAATATCAACAACTGTTTGCCGCTTACCAACAGTGCAAAAAGCAACTCGATGCCCTGAGGTTTCAGCAGCAAGAATCAAATAAAACACTCGATTATAACCAGTTTTTATTTGACGAACTGCAGCAGCTCGCTTTGGCCGAAAATGAATTAGAGCTGCTGGATACCGAAATAAAATTATTAAGCAATGCTGAGACTGTAAAACAGCAGCTTGCCGCCGTGGTATACACCTTAAAAGAAAGCGAAGCACCCGTGGCGGCCCAGGTAAAGCAATTGCTTCACCAGCTTAATGCCTTGTGTACCTTTCACCCCGCTATACAACCCTTGGCCGAACGCCTGCAAAGTGTACATATTGAGCTGGCAGATATTGCAGATACCGTTGATGATATTAACAATGGCATACAGCATAATCCCGAAAGGTTGCAATTGGTAAACGACCGCATGGCAGCCGGGTATAAATTGCTAAAAAAGCATAGTGTAACCACTACTGCAGATCTGTTGAAAATACAGCAGCAACTGCAATTGCAGCTGGATGCAGTAGTAAACAACGCTGCTGAAATAGCAGCCAAGGAGGCAGAAACAGCTGCACTGTTGCTGCAGTGTGAGCAAATGGCGGATGTATTATCAAAACGCCGAAATAAAATAGCCGCTCCCTTTGCTGAAAAAGTAACCGCTTTGCTGGCAAGGGTGGGTATGCCCAATGCAGTGCTAAAAGTGGTAATAACCACGGCGCCCATGGGCATGTATGGTACAGATTTGATGGATATACAGTTTGACGCCAACAAAAGCGGCCGGTTTGCCCCTATCGGCAAAGTGGCCAGTGGTGGAGAGTTAAGCCGTATCATGTTATGTATAAAATCGCTGGTAGCGCAAAAACTACAGCTGCCTGTATTAATATTTGATGAAATAGATACGGGTATTAGCGGCGAAGCTGCCAGGCAGGTTGGCATTATCATGAAAGAGCTGGCTCACAATCACCAGGTGCTTACCATTACGCATCAGCCACAAATTGCGGCCAAAGCAGCTGCCCATTATTTTGTATATAAGGCAGAAAATGCCGGCCGCATCACCACCGCTATTCGTTTGCTTAATACCAGCGAACGGGTGGAAACCATCGCCCAAATGCTGGCAGGCGAAAACCCCACACCCATTGCCATTAACAATGCTCGTGAAATGATGGAGGCCTAACAGCTTACCAGCCGCCAATCTGGCAATATTACCAGTTGCCTCAAAAATGTATTTGTAGCTGAGTAGTTGGCAATAAGCCGATGTGCAGTATTGAATATCAAAATATTGCAAAAAAAATCACCTCTTTGTAACGGTATGTAGCCATTGGCTTAAGGCCTTGCTTGGCCATTTATGTCTTTTGCAGCCTGTTTTTTAACAGGCAACGCCTCTTTTTGGACCTATCTTTGCACTCCCCCGAAAAAAATGCAGAAGATGAAGAAAAAAAGATTTTTTGGTAAACATAATCTTGCTTTTTTGTTGTTGCTGGCCGGTCTTATCAACCTGTCGTTTGTTTGGGCATGGTCTAAAGGTCATAACCGCTTTACCGAAAGCGAAAGGGCAAGAGAAGAAAGCAATCCTGTATCAGCCGCTAATTTACCCATAGTTCCCGTTTTAGATTCCAATATCACTACTACATCTAACCTGTACGACCTGCTTGGGCTCTCATTAGCCGGCCTTAACCGCCAGGTATTTGAGTTTGCTTTAAATGGGTTTTACAAAATGAAAGAAGCAGGCAAGCTTACTAACGAAGCGGTGCTTTCTATTGCCGATTTTAGTAAGCCCTCTAACAAAAAAAGGCTTTATATAATCGATTTAAAAGCCAATCGATTGTTGTTTAACACCTATGTAGCGCATGGCGTAAACTCGGGCACTGATTATGCCCACGCATTTTCCAATGCACCTTCCAGTAACAAAAGCAGCTTAGGCTTTTATATTACTGCAGATACTTACATCGGTAAAAATGGTTATTCCATGCACTTGCTCGGGCAAGAAAAAGGGTTTAACGACAATGCTTTTGACCGGGATATAGTAATGCATGCCGCTAATTATGTAAATGAAGCTATTACTAAAGGCATGGGCCATATTGGCCGCAGTTGGGGCTGCCCCGCCGTACCACCCCGGTTAAACAAACCCATTATTGATAAAATTAAAAATGGCACTTGTTTTTTTATTTATGCTCCAGATAAAAATTACATTTCTCAATCACAACTTATTACCGCACCCGTAATGCAACCGACGGTTCAAAAATAATTTGCTCTGAATCCTTACAAAAGTCCTCACCCTGGTGAGGACTTTTTTGTTGAAGCTTTTACCTGCTTTATTAATAACTTCACCCAAAATAATTTTATCAATGAATTTAAGACAAACACTTAAAGGCACCGGTGTGGCCATTGTAACACCATTTAAGGAAGATGAATCAATTGATTTTAACAGCTTAGAAAAGTTAATTGATTTTATTATTGATAATGGTGTAGAGTACATTGTGTCGTTGGGTACAACCGGCGAAACACCCACATTATCAAAACAGGAGAAACAGGATATTGCCCGTTTTACAATGGATAAGGTAAATAACAGGGTGCCGGTGGTAGTAGGTATTGGGGGTAATAACACCCGTGAGGTGGTAAGTACAATCGAACAATTTGATTTAGATAAAGCAGCAGCAGTTTTAAGTGCGGCACCGTATTATAATAAGCCCTCGCAAGAAGGTATTTTTCAGCACTACAAGGCTATTGCAAATGCATCGCCCAAGCCCATTATATTATACAATGTACCGGGCAGAACGGGGCGTAATATGGAGCCATCCACCACCTTAAGGCTGGCCAACGAAGTGCCCAATATTGGTGGTATTAAAGAGGCTGGCAATAGTATACCGCAATGCATGCAATTGTTAAGGGACAGGCCTGAGCATTTTTTAGTAGTGAGTGGCGATGACGACTTGGTGCTGCCCGAGCTGGCAGATGGCCTTGATGGTGTAATAAGTGTAGCTGCTAACTGTTTTCCAAGGCAGTTTTCGGATATGGTAAGGGCAGGCTTGCGCCATGATTTTGCTGCGGCAAAAAAATTAAACGATCCTTTAATTGAAGCCTATTCGTTACTGTTTGCCGAAAATAATCCAGCAGGTGTAAAAGCATTTTTACACGAAATGGGTTTTGTGCAAAATGTACTTCGCCTGCCATTGGTGCCTTTAAGTACTGGCGTACATCAGCAAATAAAAACTTACCTGAAAAAATAAAACAGGATGCTCCGGAGCAAAACCTATACTGCCAAAGCCGGGTTAATTTGTTCGTTATTGTTAGTATATGTGGCCACATTGTGTGGCCAGTACCGGGTATCCATTATTGTAAATCAGTTGCCGGCCTCTCACCAGGGAGAGCCGGTTTTTATTGCTGGTAATTTTAATGGCTGGCATCCCGGCAAGGCAGGGTTTCAGTTGCAGCCCGTAAATGAGGTACAACAGTTGGTGATGGATAATACACCCGGAGGACAGTACCAGTTTAAATTTACCCGGGGCAGTTGGGATAAGGTGGAATGTGCAATTGCCGGAGCCGGTATTACCAACAGGGATATAACTGTTGCCAGCGATACGGTTTTGTATTTTACCATTGCCGGGTGGGCAGATAATTTTGTTGTCGAAAAAAAGCATACCGCATCCGATAGGGTACGGGTAATGAGTGATTCATTTTTTATGCCCCAGCTTAACAGGAGCCGGCGTATATGGATATACCTGCCAAAAGATTACGAACACTCAAAAAAACGTTACCCGGTAATGTATATGCAAGATGGTCAAAACCTGTTTGATGCATCTGTTGCTGCTTATGGAGAGTGGGGGGTAGATGAAGTGTTGGATAGTTTGATTGATGCAGGCAAACCTGCATGCATTGTAGTAGGTATAGAGCATGGTAATAGCAGCCGGTTAAATGAGTACAATCCATACCTGTTTGAATGGAAAGATACTGCCAATAGCAAAATATTTTTACCCGAAGGAGATGCGTACTTAGCTTTTTTGATACATACTTTAAAGCCCTATGTTGATAAAAATTATCGTACACAGCCAGCTAAAGAAGGTACAATAATAGCCGGGTCTTCCATGGGTGGGTTAATCAGTTGTTATGCAGCCGTTAAGCATCCCGGCGTATTTGGTAAGGCCGGTGTTTTTTCTCCTGCCTTTTGGACTGCCAGGCCTTTTATAGGCCTTGCCGATTCGCTTACCACTAAAGTGGGTACTAAATTCTTTTTTTACATGGGCGATAAAGAAGGCGAAAACAATGTAGCACTCATGAGGGTGATAGCAGAAAAAATTGGCACAAACACAGCCGCCATGATTTATACCCTCACCGATAAACAAGGCGAACACAACGAGTATTATTGGAATAAGTGGTTTGCCGAATTTTATAATTGGATAATGGCCGATGGGTACAATGTTAGCACTACCAACGCCGATTAAATAGGGTAGCAAATGCCCTGCAACGCCAGCTCGGTATTAGGAAACACCTGGCAAGCCTCAGTTAAAAACTCGTCTAACTGCTCGTATTTGGCACTAAAGTGCCCAATCAGCAGCTTTTTTACCTGTGCTTTTTCAGCAATAGTGGCAGCTTGTACCGTGGTAGAATGAAAACGGGTAGCGGCCTTTTCTTCATTGTTTTTTAAATAAGTGGTTTCGTGGTACAGCAGGTCCACACCATTTACTTTAGCCGCCAGTTTTTCATCAAAAATGGTATCGGCACAGTAGCCATAACTTTTAGCTGCAGGCGCCGGTAAGGTAACCTCGGTATTTGGTACAATAGTGCCTTTTTTAGTGATATAATCTTCCCCTTTTTGCAATCTTTCGTAAAAGCTGGCGGGTATTTCAAAGTGCTTAATCCTGTCGGCATCAATCCGGCGGGGTTTTTTCTTTTCTTTAAATAAAAACCCCCAACATTCTATCCGGTGCTGCACTTTAAAACAGTGTACAGTCATTTTAGCACTGTTCATAATCTCAGTTTCTGCAGTGAGTGGATGAAAATGCAACGGATAACTCAGTTCCGTTTTCGCTACATCCAATTGTAGTTGTAAAATTTTTTGCAGGGGTTCGGGGCCGTACAAATGCAAATCTTGAGTGCGGCCCAGCAAGCTCATACTGGTAATTAATCCCGGCAGCCCAAAATAATGATCTCCATGCAGGTGAGATATAAAAATGTGGTTGATTTTGCTTCTTTTAATTTTGTACCTCGTCATTTGCATTTGGGTACCCTCGCCACAATCAATCAGGTATCCTTCATCCTGCGATTGCAGTACCTGTGCGGTGGGGTTTCTGTCAAAAGCAGGTATGGCAGAGTTATTTCCAAGTATAGTAAGGGCCAGCATATGTAAGTGTCGTCTATGATGAATAAGTGTTGGTGGATATTTGTCTGTAGCAATCCAGCGCTATTCTTCTCCACCCAGCAGTTCTCTTTCAATTTCTTCCATCTGCACAATATCCCATGCCTCACTTTCGGTAGGCGTAACATTCATAACCTCCAGCAATTCTATTTTTTCCAGCATGCTCTCTACAGCGGGCTGCAATTCGCAAATAACAAAAGAGCAATGATTTTCGTAAAATTTTTGTTGGAGGGTTGCAATGGCCTCGGCCGATTTTTCTGGTAAGCTTTCTACAGCTTTAAGATTTAATATAACATGCGGTATGTCTTTTTGCATCCATTTATTCAGTGTTTCCACCAAATTCTCTGTCATATTAACAGGCAAAGCAGTCTCTTCTGGTGTAAATACGGTAAATTTTTCTTTGGTATCTGTTTTGAGATTCATAAACCCGTTAGATTATTTCAGTTGATAAACGGCTGGAAGGTGCAATAGTAACAATGTACTGTACTAGTCGTTTGTGTTTTGTAAAGAAAGTGATTTTTTTGAATTTGAAAGTTGTAAATATTCTGTTTAAAACAAATGCCCGCTTACCGTTAGTATACAACAATACTATACAACCCCCACAGGCACTGCAACATACATGTATTTTAACTTTTCAACATTTCAACATTTCATATTTTGGGCAAACTAATTCTACTAAATAATCGTTATTATTGTGTAAGTTAAATTCAGTATAAATGGATAACAATTTTTCGGCCCAGGTAAAGGAAATTATTTCCTACAGCAGGGAAGAGGCGCTGAGGTTAGGTAACGATTTTATTGGTACCGAACACCTGGTGCTAGGGCTCATTAGAGATGGAGAAAATACCGCTGTAAAAATCTTAAAATCACTCAATGTAGATTTATATGAGCTCCGTAAAGAAATTGAGGTGGCGGTAAAAGATAAAACAGGTAAAAATATTGCAAACATTAATTCGCTTCCTCTCACTAAGCAGGCAGAAAAAGTAATACGCATTACTGTGCTGGAAGCCAAAGCTCACAAAAGTACTATGGTAGAAAGTGAGCACCTGATGTTGTCTATTCTTAAAAACAAAGAAAACATTGCCACTCAAATTTTAAACCAGTTTGATGTGGATTATGATATGTTTAAAAACGAACTGGGTTTTGTAACCAGTAATCCTCCCAAGGCAGAATTTTCTGACGAAAATGATGATGATTTTGATGAGGAGCGTAAGCAGTATGGCCAGCAAAAAGCACAGCGTACAGGTGCAGCTAACCAGGCAAAAACCAAAACACCCGTACTGGATAATTTTGGCAGGGATATCACCCGTTTGGCAGAAAATGGCTCGTTAGATCCAATTGTAGGCAGAGAAACAGAAATAGAAAGAGTATCACAAATCTTATCTCGCCGAAAAAAGAATAACCCTATTTTAATTGGAGAACCTGGTGTGGGTAAAACCGCTATAGTAGAAGGCCTTGCCTTAAGAATTGTACAGCGTAAAGTAAGCAGGGTATTGTTTGATAAACGAGTGGTGTCGCTGGATCTTGCTGCACTGGTTGCAGGTACAAAATACCGTGGCCAGTTTGAAGAAAGGATGAAAGCGATTATGAATGAGCTGGAAAAAAACAGGGATGTAATTTTATTTATCGACGAAATACACACCATCGTAGGAGCAGGTGGTGCCAGCGGATCGCTGGATGCCAGCAATATCTTTAAACCAGCATTAGCCCGTGGCGAGTTGCAGTGCATTGGTGCCTCAACTTTAGATGAGTACCGCATGCACATCGAAAAAGATGGTGCGTTAGACAGGCGTTTTCAAAAGGTAATTGTAGATCAGCCATCGGTAGAAGAAACCATCCAGATACTGAATAATATCAAAAGTAAATACGAAGATTATCATAACGTAACATACAGTGATGTAGCCATCGAAGCCTGCGTAAAACTAAGCGAAAGGTACATGACAGACAGGCTGCTGCCCGATAAAGCCATTGATGTGATGGATGAAGTGGGGGCCCGTAAGCACATTAAAAATATAAATGTGCCAGATGAAGTGATAAACCTTGAGAAAAAAATTGAAGACATTAAGCTGGAAAAAAACCGGGTGGTAAAAAGCCAGCGGTTTGAAGAAGCTGCTTCTTTAAGAGACTCAGAAAAACGCCTGCAAGAAGAGCTGGAAAAAGCAAAAGCCAACTGGGAGGAAGAAAGCAAGCATAAGCGCTACCCAATAGAAGAAGAAGATATTGCCGAAGTAATAAGCATGATGACGGGCATACCCGTTAAAAGGATGGTGCAAGCCGAAACTGAAAAACTACGCCGTATGGGTGAAGACCTTAAAGGCGCTGTAGTAGGCCAGGACGATGCAATTGCCAAAGTGGTAAAAGCAATACAACGTAACAGGGTAGGATTAAAAGACCCTAAAAAACCAATTGGTACTTTTATATTTTTAGGTCCTACCGGGGTAGGTAAAACTGAGCTAGCACGTAGTATTGCCCGTTATATGTTTGATAACGAGGATGCTCTTATACGGATTGACATGAGTGAGTTTATGGAGAAATTTACCGTTAGCCGATTAATAGGTGCACCTCCCGGATATGTAGGCTATGAAGAAGGCGGCCAGTTAACCGAAAAGGTTAGACGCAAACCCTATAGCGTAATCTTGTTAGACGAAATTGAAAAAGCCCACCCGGATATTTACAACTTGTTATTGCAAGTGTTGGATGACGGGCAGCTTACAGATGGTATGGGCCGTAAGGTTGATTTTAAAAATACACTTATCATCATGACATCTAATATTGGCGCACGCCAGTTAAAAGATTTTGGCGATGGGGTTGGTTTTGCAACAGCTGCCCGTATGCAAAACAGCGAAGAAAACAACAAAGCTGTCATCGAAAAGGCTTTAAAGCGCACTTTCAGTCCGGAGTTTTTAAACCGGATAGATGATGTAGTGATATTCAACGCCCTTAATAAAGAAAATATCTTTGAAATCATTGATATTTTAATGAAAGGAGTAATGAAGCGTTTGGTTAATCTTGGTTTTTCGTTGGAATTAACACCCGATGCGAAAGACTTTTTAGCAGAAAAAGGATATGATATTCAGTTTGGCGCAAGGCCATTACACCGGGCAATCCAAAAGTATCTGGAAGATCCTTTAGCAGAAGAAATACTCAACATGAATGTTAAGGAAGGGGATATACTGATAGCAGATTTAGACGAATCCAAGGAAAAAATTAAGTTTACGCTTAAGCCGCAGGAGCAAAAAGCCGAAGCCGAATCTGAGTCAAACGTTTAAAGTAAGTACATAGCTATAAAAAGCCACCCATTTGCAGGGTGGCTTTTTCTTTGAGGGATAGTTTTTTTTGTTCACTTTTGTGTGGATGAAAAAGAAGATAATAACCATTGATGGCTGGTCGTCTTGCGGAAAAAGCACCTTGGCCCGGCAATTGGCTAAAACACTGGGATATGTATACATCGATAGTGGAGCCATGTATAGGGCTATAACGCTCTATTTTTTGCGAAACGCTATCGATTGGTCAAGTAAAAAAGAAGTAAAGGCTGCATTACAGGATATTGCTTTAGAGTTTCATCACAACCCAAAATCTCAACAGAGCGAAATATACCTTAACGGCGAAAATGTGGAGTATATGATAAGGGATTTGATAGTAGCAGAAAAAGTAAGCGATGTGGCAGCCATTAAAGAGGTAAGAGAGTTTGCAGTGGCACAGCAGCAATTGATGGGAAAAAAAGGAGGCATTGTAATGGATGGAAGGGATATAGGAACAACTGTTTTTCCGAAAGCAGCTGTAAAATTTTTTATGACGGCTGATATTGCAGTAAGGGTTGAGCGCCGGTTTAAAGAGATGTACGAGAAAAATCCTAACATCAGCATCGAAGAAGTAAAAAGCAATTTGGAAATGAGAGACTATATCGACTCTAACCGGGAGGTAAGCCCCTTACGTAAAGCCGAGGATGCAATTATTTTAGATAATACAAACCTGAGTATGGAGCAGCAATTAAAAATTGCCCTTGCTGAGGTACATAATAATTAAAACAGCCTTTAACCTTCAATTATTTAATTGCCCCCGCACAGGCGGGGGCAATTTTTTTTATGTTTAGCAGTTATACCATTAAAATTTTTTAAGGCTTCTTTAAACTATTGGGTTAGCAGCTCGTCATAAGCTAAACCGATTTTAAAATACCGAAAACAGAAATTATGAAAAAATTACTTAATCACCTTACCCTGGCTGTAGCACTTTCAGTTGCTTTATTTGCCACCTCCTGTAAAAAAACAGCAGTAGAAAATGAAGACGTAGTTACTGAAGCAGAACTTAAAACGCAATCCGACGACCAAGAGCGATTTAGTGCCGAAACAGATGCTGTGGCAGATGATGCCAATGCAGCATTAGAAAACTCAGGCATCTCTAACCTGGGCGAAACGCCGCAAACACCACAGTTGCCAAATGTATGTGACTACACTGTAGCCATTGATACGGTAAGTAACCCACGTACCATTACTATTACTTACTCAGGTACAGGTTGCCTGGGCAACCGCAGCCGTAGTGGTAAAGTAATTGTAAGCTTTGCACCTAACTTTCGCTGGGCGGCTGCCGGTGCATCTTACACCATCACCTATCAAAACTTGCAAATTACCCGTAATGCAGATAGCAAGCGTATTACGCTAAATGGTACTAAAACAATTACCAATGTGTCGGGCGGTAAACTGCGAAACCTGGCTACACGTAATGAGCCCATCATACACGAAGTAAAAAGTAGTAACATGACGATTACATTTGAAGATGGTACACAACGTACATGGAATATTGCCAAGCGCCGTACCTATACTTATGCTAATGGAATTGTAATTGCTATAAGTGGAGTGGGTAGCGTAAGCAATGGCGCAGCAGAGTGGGGTGTTAATCGCTTTGATAAAGAGTTTTTGCACAGTATTGTTGAGCCACTGGTGGTAAAGCAATCTTGCAATTTCAGGTTGGTAAGCGGCCAAACAAAGCATACTGTTGGCAATGCAAGCTCAACTGTAACATTTGGATTGGATGCCGCTGGCAATGCTGTAAATGGTTGTCCATCGGGAGTGTTTTATTACAAAGCGGTATGGACAAGGCCTAACGGCAATACGTACACCGTAATAGCGCCCTACTAATTTTTTTGAGTTTTAAATATCCACAAGCCACAGTTAAATACTGTGGCTTTTATTGTTTTAGATATACCACACATTTGCCAGCATTGCTTTGCACAGCAGCTTCCAGCAGCTGCATTATTTTTATGCCATCAGCTGCTGTTACAGGCATGGGGCTGTTATTAACAATGGCTTTATGCACTTCATCAAAAAAATAGTAGTAGTTGCCTTGTTCTGATGGTACCTGTTGGCGAACAATGCCACCGTTTATTTCGGTATGCAGCAGCCCATGTGTATTTTCCGATTCTATACCCCAGGTGCTGGTGTTGGGTGTTTTACCAGCCAACAATTCGGCTTCTTGTATATCACCTCTTTTTTTAATAAAGCTACCACTAGTGCCATGCAATACAAATGCTGGTACTGCCTCCCTGCAAAACATAGTTGATTTTAACCGGGCACGCAAGGTTGGATAAAACAATGTGATATCAAACCAGTCGTCTGTTAAGGCATTGGGCCGGTTAATTTTTATATCGGCAAATATGGCTTCGGGCATCCCAAAATGACACAAGGCCTGGTCTATAAGATGAGGGCCGAGGTCGTTTAACAGGCCTGCCCCGGGGCCCGGCAGCTCTTTGTGTTGTTTAGGGCCGGGTGCTGGTTTATATCGGTCAAAATATAGTGAAGCTTCTACCAAAGTGCCCAGTACACCGCTATTAATAATTTTTTGCAGGGTGCGGCAATCACTATCCCAGCGGCGGTTTTGGTATACGGTGATTTTTTTACCCGTTTTTTCGGCCAATTCTTTTAGTTCAATGGCCTCTTGTGCGGTAGTGGTAAAAGCTTTTTCTACAATGGCATGTTTGCCTGCCAGTAATACTTTACGGGTATACTCAAAGTGGGTATTGGTAGGGGTATTTACTACTACCAACTCGATGGATGCATCATTTAATATTTCATCCAGCGATTGGTAAGAGGTGGTGCCCGGGTAAATGGCCTGGATATTTTTGGTTGATCTTTCCCATGCGCCAGCCAGCAAGAATCCCGGATGGATAGCTAAAAAAGGTGCATGAAAAATTTTGCCAGACATGCCAAACGACAGCAAAGCAGTTTTAATTACAGCCATTTTATATAAATATTGGTGAAATAACTGTTTGGGATAGCCGCACTATTCAGCACCAGTAGCACCTAGCAGGGCCATCATGCCAATGCCAATTTCTATGGCACTTTCATCTACATTAAAAGTAGGGGTATGGCCGCCAATGGTAATGCCTTTTGCTTCGTTACCGGTGCCCAGCCTAAAAAAACAAGCTGGCAGCCGATGAGAGTAAAATGCAAAATCTTCAGCACCCATCCTTAACTCTGTTTCCTCTACATTATGCTGGCCAATATATGCGGCAGCTTTTTTACTGGCCGCAGTGCTGAGTGCTTCGTTATTTAACACAAATGGATAACCCACATCTATTTTAATAGTAGCTTCTGCGCCCATGGCTTCTGCCGTTTGCAGTGTAATATTTTTTATAAGCTCATGTGCTTTAAAGCGCCACTCTTCATTCATAGCCCTAAAAGTACCCATCAGCTTTACCTCGGCAGGTATTACATTGGTAGTGCTGCCACCCTGAAAAGAGGTGATGGAAAGTACAGAGGGGTTAAAAGGGTTGTTGTTGCGGCTGATTACTTGCTGCAGGCTTACCACCAATTGGGCTGCAATAAGGATGGTATCTGCAGTGTATTGTGGTGCCGCAGCGTGGCCGCCCTTGCCTTTTATGCTAATATAAATTTCATCTGCACTAGCCATTACCATACCACCACGAAAACTCAGTTTGCCGGCTGGCAAGCTGGAGTGTACATGCATACCAAATATTTTTTGTGGTGCCGGGTTTTCCAGCACGCCTTCTTTTATTAGTATACTGGCACCCCCCGGGTTTTTTTCTTCACCCGGTTGAAATATCAGTTTTACCGTTCCCTCCCATGCTGTTTTTAATTCATTTAAAATTTTAGCGGCGCCCAACAGGCAGGCGGTATGTACATCATGCCCGCAGGCATGCATAATACCCGGCCGGGTAGATTTGTAGGGCACATCATTTTCTTCCATAATGGGCAAAGCATCCATATCTGCTCTTAATGCCACTACCCTTGTGCCGGGGTTGTTACCTTCTATCAATCCAATTACACCGGTGCCGGCCATTACCTTAAAAGGAATGCCCATTGTGGTGAGTTGCTGCTGCACATATTGGCTCGTTTCGTATTCTTCGTAGCTTAGCTCGGGGTGAGCATGCAGGTGCCGGCGTATTTGTATAAATTCATTGGCATACCGGGTGGCTAACTCTTTTATTTGGATTTCTACAGGCGTATTCACAAAAGGCTGGTATTGGTTTAAATAAATAATTTGAGGGCAATGCTGATTGATCAATTAACCATTTCTTCTTTGTTTTTATCGGGTTTGGTTTCGATGATTTCAGGCAAAAAATAAATATTACCTGTTACTATTTTATACTTCACAATATCTTTCTTGTACTTTTCTGCATCCTGCTTGGTTAAAAAATTACCAAACTTTAGTTTGATAAATGGCGGCTGAAAACTCATGTAAACTTTTTGCTCAGGAAAACGCTGCAGTAACTGCGCCCTTACCTTCATGGCAAGCGGCCTGTCGTCGGTATTAAGTATCATAAGGCGAAAACCCTTACCTGTTTTGCCAGACAGCACAGCAGCGGCATCGTTAAAGGCGGCTTCTTTTTTTGAAAGTTCTTCCAGCCGGTTATCTTTAAATACCATCACTTTTCCTTTGCTGGTAGAGTCTGCTATTGTTTGTGCTTTAGCCTGGCACCACAAAAGGCCTAAGGCCACTATCATTATACTCTTTTTCATCAATCTGTTTTTTACAAAAATCATTCCGCTACGGATGCTACCGGCAAAAATAAAGTTTTTAGGCCTACAGCTGTTATATTCTGCTATTGGCCTATACGATACAGCAACTGTAAATGTCTTACATCCTTTGCTGGCAAAAAGCTATCTTTGTGCCTCACTACTGTTGAAACAACAGCAAATCACTTCATATGAGCCAGTCGCATTTTCAAAAATTTGTTCCTAAAAAGAAAAACAGCGTAATAAAAGAAGAGTATCGCCAGGCTAAAAAAAAGGCCAAAAAAGAGCGTGCTGCAGCAATTGATAAGCGCTTTGAAGAAAAGCGCCAGCAAAAAGCAGCCATGCGATTAGCAGCTGCCGAAGCTAAAAATAAGCCGGCGGCAATGGCTAAACAGCCAGATGCCAAAAAAACAGCCACACCTGTTACCTTGGTGCCACCTGCTAATAGTAAGCCGGCCACTAATATTTCGTTTGCAGAAATGCCCTTAAATAAATACCTGGCTCATTGTGGTGTAAGCAGCCGCAGGGAGGCTGTGGAGTTGATTAAAGCTGGTAAGGTAAACGTAAATGGCACTGTAATCATTGAGCCTGCATTTAAAATAAACGACAAAGACGAGGTTAGCTACAATGGAAAAAAATTATTTGTAAACCGCAACCTTGTATACATTTTACTGAATAAGCCAAAGGATTATATTACTACCACCGACGATCCGCAAGGAAGAAAAACCGTATTACAACTTATTAAAGCTGCTACGGCCGAAAGAGTGTATCCGGTAGGGCGCTTAGACAGAAACACAACTGGCGTATTGCTGTTAACCAATGATGGCGAGCTAACTCAAAAACTATCGCACCCCAGCTATAATATTACCAAAGTATACGAGGTAAAACTTGATAAAGTGCTGCTAAAAGCAGATTTTGATAAAATATTAAATGGCATAAAGCTAGAGGATGGCGAGATAAAAGCCGATTCGCTGGCGTATGCAGATGCAAAAGATAAATCGGTAATTGGTATTGAAATACACAGCGGCCGCAACAGAATTGTTAGAAGGATTTTTGAATCGATGGGCTACGATGTAAAGGGACTTGACCGGGTGATGTACGCCAATCTTACCAAAAAAAATGTAGACAGGGGCAAGTGGCGCTTTTTAAGCGAAAAAGAAATTCGCCTGCTAAAATACCTCAATGCATCTTACCGTAAGCAACCTGTTGCCAAACCAACAGCCGAAAAGCAAGCTCCGGCCAAAAAAGATACCCAAGCGGTAGCGAGGGTAAAAGTAGCAGAAAGCAATGCCAGCCCTGCTGTACCCGGCAAAACGGCTATCATTAAAAAAGGGGCCAAAAAAACCGCACCGGGTAACCGGCCCGAAAAAAGATAGCAGTAGGCTTTATCCTTTTTTTTAAACCCCACCCAATGCAGTTGGAAATTATTTTTGAAAATGATGAATTTGTAGTGGTTAATAAACCTGCAGGCATGCTGTCTATACCCGACAGGGTGCAAAGCGAACCATCGCTTAAAGACCACCTGCTGCAAAAATATGGCAGCATTTATACGGTTCATCGGCTGGATAAAGAAACCAGCGGCATCATCCTTTTTGCAAAAAATGAAACTGCACACAAATATTTTTCAAAACAGTTTGAAGACAGGGGAGTAGAAAAATATTATATGGGGTTAGTGCTGGGCACACCCGCTGCTGTATCGGGTACCATCGATGCGCCATTAACAGAGCATCCTGTACACAAGGGCTTAATGATGGTGCATCGCAAAGGAAAGCCCTCCGTTACCGATTACGAAGTAATAGAATCAATGGGCAAATTTTCATTGATCAAATTCAGGATACATACTGGCAGGATGCACCAAATACGGGTGCATGCCAAAAATATTGGCCACCCGCTGGCCTGCGATGCTTTGTATGGCGATGGCAAGCCGCTGTTGTTAAGTGCCATCAAAAAAAAATACAAGCTGAGTAAATTGCAAGAGGAAGAGCGCCCAATCGTTAACAGGGTTGCCCTGCACTCTTACCAGCTAAAATTTACCGATGCCGCAGGCAAGGTGTACGATCTTGTAGCGCCCTTGCCTAAAGATATACGGGTGTTGGTACAGCAGCTACAAAAAAATATGTAGCCTTCTCTCTCTACCGTTGTTTTTTATTTTGCCAGGCACTTGCTTGGTAAACTTTTAATGTTTATTTTGGCAATAGCTGTAGCCGTTAGCCATAGGCACAGCCGTATTGCTTATTCATTTCACTAAAAAATAAACCATATGTTGCAACTGCTCTTTAAAAATTGGTGGGTGCTTTTATTAAAAGGCATCTTGTTTATTGTATTTGGCTTACTAAGTATTTTTAATCCCAGCATCACAATTTCTGTATTGGTGGTATGGTTTGCAGCATTTATGATGGTGGATGGAGTGCTGGCTATTGGCGGGGTTATCCTTAGCTGGAAAACTACCGAGGATAAATGGCTGGCTTTAATTGAAGGGGTTATTAGCCTTTTGCTTGGTATACTGGTATACCGCAGGCCCGAAAGTTTTGTGTCGTTTATTGGGGTGCTTATTGCTTTTTGGTCAATCTTTTCGGGTATCAGCCGTATTGCAATGGCTATTCAGTTGCGTAAAGAAATACAAGGCGAAGGTTGGTTAATTTTAGCCGGAGCCTTGTCTGTACTTTTTGGTATACTGGTGTTTGCCCAACCCGGCGCAGGCGTGGCCACAGTAATGATGTTAACCGGAATTTTTGCTTTGCTGATAGGTATAGTACTGGTATTACTAAGCCTTAAATTAAAAAAAGCCGGAAAGCTGGTTTCTCAAAAGATTGGCGACATTAAGCAGCGCATTAACTCAATCGAGTAAGGCCGGTAAACATTATATAAAATGCTGCTGGTATAAATAAATGCTCATGCCATAATCTTCACCATAAAATGTGTTGCATTCAAAGGCATATAGCTTGTTATTATAAAAATAAAATATCAGCTCACTACTATGTTCATAATCGTACAGCACAATAGCGCTGTACATTTTTTTTAATTGGTTGTCGTAATCATAGTGCCAGTCTGGTGAAATTTTAAGGATGCGGCCATCTAGTTTTTTTATTACATCAAATTTATCGTCTCCGGTCTTTATGCCACTGCCGGTTTTTACAGAGTTGGCAGTGGTGTAAATGCCGGTAAGCGTATTGCTGATGGGGGTTTTGCCATCGGTATACCTGTCAAACACCAGCCGTACAGCGTTGTTTTTGTATTGCACCCAAATGGTATCGTTGTTGTATTGGCCAGTGTTGTTGTTGATGGTAATATGGGTGCCCAGTATTTTATTTACAGTGTCAAGTGGCATTTTTAGCCTTAGTTCATCCAGCCGGGTGCTGCTTATACTATTAAGCTGTGCCTGTGCTGCCAGCAGGTAAAATAGCTGCAAGGTTAGCAATACAAATTTTTTCATGCACTTGATTTAGGTGCAATGTAGCAGTTATGTACAATAAAAAACCGCTTAAGTTAGTAAGCGGTTTTTATAGTTAAGTAGCAAAATATTAATCAAGATTAGGCTGTGGTGTATAACGCAGGTAAGGCTTTATTACTTCTACACCTTTAGGAAATTTTTTGATGGCATCTTCGGTGCTAATGGCCGGCACCACAATTACATTTTCGCCATGTGCCCAGTTGGCAGGGGTGGCTACGCTGTAATGAGCTGTTAATTGCAAAGAATCTACCACCCTTAATACTTCCACAAAATTTCTGCCGGTAGAAGCTGGGTAAGTTATAATCAGTTTTACCGTTTTGTCTGGCGCAATTATTACCAGCGAACGTACGGTAGCGGTAGCTGAAGCATTGGGGTGTATAAAATCATACAGGGTAGATACTTCCCTGCTATCATCTGCAATGATGGGAAAATCTACCGAGCAATGTTGGGTTTCATTAATGTCGCTGATCCAGCCCAGGTGCTTATCTACCGGGTCTACACTTAATGCCAGTACCTTTACATTTCTTTTGGCAAACTCTTCTTTTAAGGCTGCTGTACGGCCTAGCTCGGTAGTACATACGGGGGTGTAATCTGCCGGGTGAGAAAATAAAATTCCCCATGAGTCGCCCAGGTACTCATAGAAATCAATTTCGCCTAAAGAGGTGGTGGCTTTGAAATTGGGAGCAGTATCCCCTAAACGTAAACTCATAGTGTGATTTTTTTAAAGTGCAAATATACATTAGTCTATTAAGGAAGTAGACTGAATGATAAATTTTTTTATTTTTATTTTTTAACTAATTTGTCGCCATGCTTTCTAAGAAGACGCAATATGCACTAAAAGCGCTGGGTTACCTGGCAAGTAAGTATGGACAAGGGCCCATTTTAATATCAGAAATTTCCCAAACCAAAAAAATACCCATCAAGTTTTTAGAAACCATCCTGCTGGAATTAAAAACTGCAGGAGTACTGGAAAGTAAAAAGGGTAAGGGCGGTGGCTACTATTTAGCCCAGCATCCCAAAAAAACCACCATGGCCCAAGCCATCCGGCTGGTAGGCGGGCCAATTGCCATGATACCCTGTGTAAGCCTCAACTTTTACGAAAAGTGTGCTGATTGTGACGAAGCTACCTGCGGCTTATTTAAAACTATGAAAGCCACCCGGGACGCTACACTTAAAATACTAGAGAAAAAAACATTGATAGAACTGATGGATGAATATTAGCGTTTCATCATCACCAATCCTGCCATCCTGCCAACCTGTTTTGGGTAATGTATCCCGTTTAGGTATTTTTGCACCCCGGTTTATACCCCGGCCTAATCTATGCGTTTACTACAAGTAATATTAATATTGGTGGCAATGGCTGTATACTTGGGGTATCAGCTACTTGTAAAAAAGAAAAAGCCAGCTGATTTAACGCCTGATATGGCAGCACTACTGTTTTTTGTATTGATATGGGGTGCCATTTATTATTGGATAAAAAATTAACGAACAACAAATGAGTACAGCAGCAAGATATTTAGTTACCGCAGCTTTGCCTTATGCCAATGGCCCGGTGCATATTGGCCACCTGGCTGGTTGTTATTTACCCGCCGATATTTATGTGCGCTATTTACGGGCGCAAAAAAGGGATGTGCAATTTATTGGGGGCAGCGATGAGCATGGCGTACCCATTACCATACGGGCTATGAAAGAAGGGATTACACCCCAGCAAGTGGTAGACCGTTATCATGCTATTATCAAAGAGAGCATGCAGCAAATGGGTATATCTTTTGATATTTACTCCCGTACTTCCAACCAGGTACACCATCAAACAGCAGCCGATTTTTTTAAAAAATTGTATGATGAAGGGCTTTTTGAAGAAAAAGAATCCGAACAATATTTTGATGAAAAAGCCAATACATTTTTGGCCGACCGATATATTACGGGTACTTGCCCCATTTGCGCCAACCCCAATGCTTATGGCGATCAGTGCGAAAAATGTGGTACCAGTTTATCGCCCGAGCAATTGATAAATCCACACAGCACCTTAAGTGATGCCGTGCCTGTAAAGAAAAAAACCACCCATTGGTATTTTCCATTACAGCAATACGAACCATGGCTTAAAGAGTGGATACTGGAAGGGCATAAAGAATGGAAAAACAATGTATACGGTCAATGTAAAAGCTGGCTCGAAAGTGGTTTGCAAAGTAGGGCCATGACGAGAGACAGCAGCTGGGGTATTAAAGTGCCCTTGCCCAATGCAGATGGTAAAGTGTTGTATGTATGGTTTGATGCGCCAATTGGTTATATCAGCGCTACTAAAGAGCTTACCGATAAATGGGCCGATTACTGGTGTAAGCAAGATACCAAACTGGTGCATTTTATTGGCAAGGATAACATCGTTTTTCATTGCATCATTTTTCCGGCGATGTTAAAAGCACATGGCGGCTTTGTATTACCCGATAATGTGCCTGCCAACGAGTTTTTAAATATAGAAGGTGATAAAGTAAGCACAAGCCGCAACTGGGCGGTATGGGTGCATGAATACATTAAAGATTTTGCAGGATGTGAAGATGTATTGCGCTATGTGCTTTGCGCCAATGCGCCCGAAAATAAAGACAATGATTTTACCTGGAAGGATTTTCAGGATCGTAACAACAGTGAGCTCGTTAGCATTTTTGGCAATTTTGTAAACCGTACCTGGGTACTCATGCATAAACTATGCGCCGGCAAAGTACCCAAGTTGCATGAAGATTTGTTGGATGAAAAGGATAAAGCGCTGGTGCAAACAATCCTGCAGTCAAAAGCTACCATACAGCAATTGCTGGAAGAGTATAAGTTTAGGGATGCCCTTTTTGAAGTGATAAACCTAAGCCGTACCGGTAATAAATACATGCAGGAAAAAGAGCCGTGGATAATTGCAAGGCAGCTACCCGATAACCCGGATGCTCAAAAAATGATTGATAACTGTATGCACCTTTGTTTACAGCTTACGGCCAATCTTGCCATATTCATCCACCCATTTTTACCAGGCACTGCACAAAAAATGTTGCATATGATGAAGGTGGTAGATAAAATGCTCGACTGGAGCAATGCTGGCAGCATTAAGCTGCTTAGCGTAGGCTACAGTTTAAGGGAACCTCAGTTGTTGTTCAGAAAAATTGAAGACACAGAAATAGCCGCCCAAATAGAAAAACTAAAAGCAGGATTAGTAAAACCAACCAACAATACTGTGGAAGAAATAACAACCGTAGCCACCCCGGCAAAGCAAGAAATTGTATACGATGATTTTGATAAGATTGATTTACGGGTGGGCACTATTACAGCAGCCGAAAAAGTAGAAAAGGCCGATAAATTATTAAAGCTACAGATAGATATGGGGTACGAGGTACGTACCGTGGTAAGTGGTATTGCATTGCATTACCAGCCCGAAGCCATCATTGGTAAGCAAGTAGTGGTAGTAGCTAACCTTGCACCCCGTAAAATGCGGGGGATAGAAAGCAAGGGCATGATACTAATGGCTGAGGATAAGGCCGGAAAGTTACATTTTGTAAGCCCACACAGCATTACCGACAATGGCAGCGGTGTAAAATAGTTGTAAATAAAAGCATACCTTAAACCACCCCGGGCAAATAATTTGCTTGTGGTGGTTTTTTATTTTTTACAGAAATGAGAAAGCCTTAATTTCGAATTATAAAATAGTTGTTTAACTAACTAATTTTCTTGCCATGTCAAAAAGAGTCATAAAAAAAGTAGCTGTTTTAGGCAGCGGTGTTATGGGTAGCCGTATTGCCTGCCATTTTGCAGGCGTAGGATTGCAGGTATTGTTGTTGGACATCCAGCCTAAAGATTTACCGGCAGATGCCAAAATAGCCGATAAAAATAAAATAGTAAACGATGCATTAGCGGCAGCCATCAAATCTAATCCATCGCCGGTATATACAGCCGATGTTGCCAAGCGTATAAGCACAGGCAATTTTACCGACGATATGAAAAAAATTGCCGATTGTGATTGGGTGATAGAAGTAGTGGTGGAGCGGCTGGATATTAAACAATCCGTTTTTACAGAAGTTGAAAAGCATCGCAAACCCGGTACTTTAATTACCTCCAACACCTCCGGTATCCCCATTCACCTAATGGCCGAGGGGCGTAGTGATGATTTTAAAAAACATTTTTGCGGCACTCACTTTTTTAACCCGCCCAGGTATCTGCGCCTGTTAGAAATTATACCTACGCCATATACCGACGAAAATGTGGTGGACTTTTTAATGCACTATGGCGATTTGGTATTGGGCAAAACTACGGTATTGTGTAAAGACACACCCGCTTTTATTGCCAACCGTATCGGGGTATTTGGTATGATGGCCATTATGAATAGCATGCAAAAGCTCGGCCTTAATGTAGATGAAATTGATGCACTCACCGGCCCTGTTATCGGGCGACCCAAATCGGCCACTTTTCGTACTGCAGATGTAGTAGGTATTGATACCTTGGTAAAAGTTGCCAAGGGTGTGGCTGATAATTGCCCCACCGACGAGGCAATCAGCCTGTTTGCCATACCAGCCTGGCTGGATAAAATGGTGGCAAATAATTGGCTGGGTGATAAAACCGGCCAGGGCTTTTTTAAAAAAACAAAAGGGGCCGGGGGCGAAAAAGAAATACTTACACTCAACCTGCAAACACTGGAGTATGGCCCTAGGCAAAAAACAAAGTTTGCTACCCTGGAAACAGCTAAGCCAATTGACGATCTTAAAACAAGGCTTAAAGCTTTATGTGCTGGTACAGATAAGGCAGGTGAGTTTTATCGATTGTTTCATTACAACTTATTTGCTTACATCAGCAATCGCATACCCGAAATCAGCAACGAAATATACCGGGTGGATGATGCCATGATGGCTGGCTTTGGCTGGGAAATTGGGGCTTTTGAAAGCTGGGATACATTAGGGGTAGCTAAAACGGCAGAGGCGATGAAACTTGCTGGCTTTACAGTTGCAGCCTGGGTAGATGAAATGATAGCCGCCGGTAATAAAACATTTTACAAGATTGAAAACGGAAAGCGCCTTTGCTACGACGTTAGCAGTAAAACATACAAGCAACTACCCGGTGGAGATGCTTTTATTGTAATGCGAAATTTTGACGGGCAAACCATTTGGAAAAACAGCGCATGCCGTACTTATCATTTGGGCGATGATGTACTGGGGCTTGAATGGTATACTAAAATGGGCAGTATTGGTGGCGAAGTGCTGGAGGGTATACAACGTTCAATATCGCTGGCAGAAGATAAATACAAAGGCCTGGTAATTGCCAATGAAGGACAAAATTTTTCTGCCGGTGCCAATGTGGGTATGATATTTATGCTGGCTATTGAGCAAGATTATGACGAGATAGACATGGCCATCCGTTTATTTCAAAACACCATGATGAGGGCCCGTTATTCTTCTATACCTGTGGTGGTGGCGCCACACGGGCTTGCATTAGGCGGTGCCTGCGAGCTAAGTTTGCATGCCGATAAAGTAATTGCAGCTGCCGAAACCTATACCGGCCTGGTAGAGGTTGGCATTGGTGTAATACCGGGTGGTGGTGGCACTAAAGAATTTATTATAAGAGCCAGCGACGAGTTGCACAATGGCGAAGTAGATACCAACACCTTGCAAAACCGTTTCCTCACCATTGCTACCGCAAAAGTGGCTACATCGGCGCAGGAAGCATTTGGCCTGGGTATTTACCGCAAGGGGCAAGATGAGGTAAGTGTTAATATCGGCCGCCGCATCAGCATGGCTAAACAAGCGGTAATAGAATTGTACAACGATGGTTATGTAATGCCTGTACAGCGAAAGGATATAAAAGTGCTGGGCCGTAGTGCGCTGGGGGCTATGCTGGCAGGTATACATGGTATGCAAACAGCTAATTACGCAACACCGCATGATGTAACCGTTGCTAAAAAACTAGCTTATGTAATGGCCGGTGGCGATTTAAGCGAACCCACTTTAGTAACTGAGCAATACTTACTCGACCTGGAAAGACAGGCATTTCTTTCGTTGTGTGGCGAAAAGAAAACACTGGAACGTATACAAAGCGTACTTAAAACAGGTAAACCACTTAGAAATTAGTAGCGTTAATGATACAATATAATTTTTAGCAAAACCCGGGTTAGTTACCCGGGTTTGTTGTTAGAGATTGTACGATGCTATTTATCTAAACAGTAGCAGCCTTGCTTTTTTTACGCTTATACTGCAAGTACATATACAGTGGTATGCCCATAGCCGTTAGTGCCAACCCAAACACCGAATTAATAAAATGGATTTTACCTTGCAGGTAGTTGCTAATATCTGCATACAGCGTCATCACAAAGTAAAACGCCGTAAATAGCACAAACAAGGCCGGTAATATAGGATAACCCCAAACCCTGTAAGGTCTTTCGTTGGCAGGCATTTTTCTTCTTAAAATAAAAATGCCATAAGCGCCAAAGCCATAAAATATCCAGGTTACAAATACAAAAGTATCCGTAAGCATATCAAACGATCCGGTAAAAACAAACAAGCTCGTCCATATAGCATGCAGCCAAAGTGCATTGGCAGGTGTTTGGTGCCGGCTGTTTATTTTACCTGCCCACGAAAAAAAAGCACCAGCCCTGGCCATTTCAAAGGTTACCCTTGAGCAGGCAAGTATATTGCCATTAGTGCAGCCAAAAGTTGATATCATTACCAGTAAGGCTATCAGCCCAGCTCCCTTATTGCCCATAACAGGCGCAAGGGCATCAGTAGCTACCAGCGAAGATTTGGCCATAGTATCTACTGGCAATATATACAGGTATGCCTGGTTGGTGGCAATATATAACAACATGCAAATGCCCAGGCCAATAAATAATCCACGGGGTATATTTTTACCCGGTTGTTTTATTTCGCCGGCTACAAAGCCAATATTATTCCAGCCATCATATGCTGCAAAAGCGCCACTTGTGGCGGCTATAATTCCGGCCAGCAGCGCCATACCCGATAGGTGAATGCTGGTAGATGATTGGATGAAATTAGCGGTATGGCCTTTGCCCGAAAAAAAAATCATTGCCACCATTAATAATATGGCAGCAATTTTAGCCGCCGAAAAAAACAGTTGTAATTTACCACCCCCTTTTACGGTGCGGCTATTGATATAAGTTAGCAGCAAAATAATAAAAACGCTCAGCAGCTTTACCCCAATATTTTGTAGCGGATATATCTGCCCTATAAAAGGGATGGTTATTTGCCAGGATGTTTCTGCAGCAGCAGATAGGCGGGGCAACGGTATAAAATACTCGGTGTACTGCGAAAAAATAAATGCAATAGAGGCAACCGAGGCAGTGTTTATTACGGCAAATGCTGCCCATCCATACAGGTACGCAAAAAAATTGCCGTACATTTTTTGAAAAAAAACATATTGCCCGCCCGTAACAGGCATCATCGCCCCAACTTCTGCATTAATGGAAGCCCCTATCATAGAGATAATACCAGCGGCTATCCATACCGCTACTAACAGCAAGGGAGAGCCGAGCTGGCCAGCCATTACAGCGGGTTTCATAAATATGGCAGAGCCAATTACCGAGCCTGCTACAATTGAAACAGTCGTCCATAAACCGAGTTTACGGGCCAGGGTGGTATTAGTGGCTGCAGGCTCCTGATGCCCAACTGGGGCAATTGGTTTTTCGTACATTTAATGTTGTTGTATACCGGTATGGTAATGCGATTGTACTTTGTGTTTACCAAAAAAAACTACAATGCCGGGGCAAGGTTCATACTTTCTGCCAGTAACCGGTGAAAATGATGGGTGCCTGTTTCCCGGGTAACAGAGTAACGGCCATGTTTATAAAACCTGGAAACAATGCCTCTTTGCACATTTTCTACAATTTCTTCATCTTCCAGCTCTACTTTATCTAAATCACTGCCAGCGCCCATATCGTACTTTTCTTCCTTCCACATATAGGTGATAAACTCTACCCTTGTTTTGTTTACACTTACAGGGTTAACAATATTTACCGATAAACCCCATGGGTAAAAATTAAACATCATATTTGGATAAACCCAGTAATAGTAAGCCGCAATATGGTTGCCATAATCTTCTGATGTTTCGGGCAAATCAAAGCAATCTTCAGCATCCTTGCCTACACCCAATTGTAAAATTGATTTGCTGTACAGTTCAGTGGTATAATCGCCAAAACTTAAGGCCGCATTAAGCGATGCATGTACAAAAGGTATATGAAAACCCTCCAGGTAATTTTCGCAGTAAAGTGCCCAATTGCCATTTACTTCAAAGGTTTTGCTTAAATCGGGTCGATATACAAATTCGTTTATTGGCAGCCAGCTTAGCCGCTGCTGCATCTCTTTAAAATAAACGGCTGCATCATTTTTTAAATGCAGGGTGGTAAACAATAAGTTGCCCCAGCTATGTATTGGCAGGCTAGGCAGGTTGTCTTCTTCGCAAGGAAAATTTTCTACCTCTTTAAACTCGGGCATCGATACAAATTTGCCAGTAAGTTCAAACAGGCGTCCATGGTATTTACAGCGTAAATTATTGGCCCGGCTGCAG
>JBDKJT010000144.1:0-3534 GCA_039796475.1 Bacteroidota bacterium
TTCTAAGAAACCATTGCTTTACGGTATCGATATATGCCACCTTTTATAATTTTTGTATAAACAATACCACCTTATAAGGAGGCATATTATTATGGGGCTGGCCGCCACCTGTGTTTTGCAAGTATTCCTGGCTTCCACTTCCATTACTATATGCATCTCCATTAGTGCTACTTCTTTGCAAAGCCCTGCCAGGGTCTACACCAGTTTGGTTGCCTGTTGTGCTTACCTGGTGGCGGTGCGTTGGCATTTCATCCACCGTAAGGGTGTGTGTGGCACTACCGCCGCTGGTACCCATTAGGTGGTCAACCGGCTTATATCCAAGCGGCATTTGGCCACCCATGTCAATAGTGCCATTGTTGCCATTACATATTGCCCATCCTATTCGTTTATTTGTGCCAAGGCCACTACCATCAAAGTTTGCGGCGATGTATGCCGCATCGCAATTAATAATCTTCATATCGCCGCTCTTAGGCATGTCCGCTTTTAAAGAGCCAATGCGAACCAGGTCGCTAAAATTGTAAGTACCGCCAACTGCAAACGCAGCCTCTTTAGTATAGCGTACTATATTGCTATTGCCGTTATTAAATGTGCGGCTTACGGATGTTTCACTTATTGCAAACTCACCGGTACCAATATTACCAGCTGCAAAGGGTATTAGCTCATTATTAATAGCCAACCAACCGGCCTGCACAAATCCGGCGGCCTCTTCCATGCCACTAATAATCACCCCAGCTCCACACATGGCAGATAATCCTGCAAAAGCTTCACTGTAGCTATCCAACAGGTGTTTTAAATCTGCCTGGCTTAGCGGCATACCGCCGAGATGTGTTAAGTCAAGTCTTTTATGCATTAGTACGTTTGTATTGAGTATTTTTTACCACACAATTTTGTTGCTATCATCGCCCTCATTTCATTTTCATCATACGCCACGGCCACCGGTACCATCACTATAAAATCCAAGGCAACTGCACCTACCACTTCCGCATCCTGGTACAAATACACTGGCACATCTTCGGCATCTTGGTACAAGTACACTGGCACATCTTCCGCATCCTGGTACAAGTAAAGAGCCGGTACAGCATCATCTGGATCATCTATATAAATACCTCTGTTCGTATAGTCGAATCGGTCGTTTAAAAAAGCCTCCAGATAGCATACCTGGTAGTTCATGGCTATTTGGTAAAATTTTGCACTTCGGTAATTACTAAATGAATTATGCAGTGCCACCAATGGCGTATAAATGGCGGTTACAAAAGCCATCAATACCTCTTTTCTTAAAAAAGTAGGTATCAGCCATTCGGCCAGCCTCATTAGTTGTATGTTAAAAACATTAAACACTTGCTATCCAGTTTATGGTTAATTCTGTTAAGGGGTCATATATTTTTAAATACCCAGAATCAGGTATTATTTCATCGGCCACATCGGCATAAGGCAGTAGGCCATATTTTGTTTGGGCAGAAATAATTCTTGGGTCATTAATACCTTCCACTTCTTGCATGGCATCGGCCAGTGCAGTTAGATTAAACCTTCCGTTAAATGGCAGGTTTTTTAAATGTTCTTTTATAGCATCCTGCAATGGATCTGTCACCGTTCCATCTAATCGTTGGCCTTGGTTATTTAATACAAGCGGGTTATAATAAACTCTTAAAACCAGCTTTAAATAGTCTGCATTAGTGCTTGTTACCTCATGGTAAGTACCCGGTGGCATAAACCTTTTGGCATAAGCCCTTGCAGCGGTTAATTCTGGAGCAGGCAGTGCTATCCTATTCCCGCCCGCATCCTCACCAGCCACTTTCATTCTTATGCCAAACCTTCCGTTGGTAAAATCCTGCTCCACCGCACTTGAATATTTTATTACCCTGCGGGCTGTTATTTGCGCATCGGTTAACCCTGTATTATCATATTTATCAGTTTCAGCAATAAGCATATCGCCAAACTGAAACAATCTCATTTTATTGGCAAATAATAAAAGGGTAGGGTGTGTATAATCAATAATCTGCTGGTCAATTTCTTTTTTAAACAGGTCAAAGAACGAGTAGATGACGAATAGCCCAAATGCCAGGCAATAGAATAATATGCTTTCAATGCTGGCAACACTAAACTCTTCTTCAAAAGTTTTGCCGGGTGTAAGACCATAGGCAGCCTGTACATTTGTATTCGCTACAAATACATCAGTCATTTCTTTTTTAATATCGCTTACTGTTCTTGCCATTTTTATTGTACTTCAAAGTCAGTTTCTATTGCCCAAAAATCAATACCCTCATCTTCTTCGCCAGGCATTTGTTTTATTAGGATAGAAGCTGGCTTTGCCTTTTCTGTTCTATAAAGTGTTACCACTTCATTATTTAATACAACTGGTTCTGGTAATATTGAACCAGCCTCTAATTCTTTAGTTATTTCAAAATCATGCTGCACACACATTTCAAAAGCAGCCTCAGCAGCACCAGCATGTTGCATCGCTAAGTCTATTAAAGTTTGTCTGCTTCCTACTATCATAAATACCTCGATTCAATTTTTAATTTTTCAACTCCTGAAAAATTAACTCCCGTTACTTGTTGCTCATCCAACTCAAGATTTAGCCTTATCCGCCTGCGCCATTCTAAATAATCATCATCCAGCAGCACATCTTCAATTCCTACACCCAAGGCTGGCAACTGCTTAAACTCTCCTTTTCTGGCGGCCAAAATAAACCCGGTATTTTGGTAAGTGGTTTTACCGATGGCCACCCCCGTTACAATTTTTCCCGTGCCATCCCTTTCGGCAATTACCTTTAACTCGTAATCATCATTTATTAAAAGTCCTGTTCCCCTCATTACTGAATTTTTACTATCGTTGGCGTTACTGATATTACTGCCGTAGATCCACTTTGTTGCAATGTGCCAGTTTGATAAATACCGTCTCCGCTTTTTACAAAATCGTCTATCAAATCACTTAGCCTGGTGGCAAATTCATCATCTGCATTGGCCGCCCTGGTTCGCATATCCGTCATTAATTGCACTATGCCATTTTTCAATGCTGTTTTGTTTAGTGCCATTATTTTAAAATCTTTTTAAAGTCAGTTTCAAAAGCTGTTATACTCATTAATGTATCCGGTAGCGGCGTTCCGCTTGGGCCAGCCGGTGTGTACACCTTAAACAGTTTTAGTAAATCAACCAATTGCTGAAACAAATCATACACACTTACCAAGTTGTTTTCAATTTTTACTTTACCATCTGTACTGTCAATTTCAATTTTCAAACCATCCTGCTCATAGAGCAGCTTTGCCACTTCATCTATTTTCAATACCGCCAAGTCTGTTAAATCACCTGTCAACGATCCTACCAATACTATGCTGTCAATTTTGGGCTCAGCTATTATTTTGTTTTGTTCGCCGTTGATAGTAGCTTTCAATCTTACTTCGTCAATCTCTAACCCATCAATATCTACCGTGCAGCTTTCGCCTTGTATTGATTTTACAACGGCGTTAAATAGCGGCACAGTTTTCCAGTTTTGCGAAAAATTTCGCCCCAGCATTTCACTCAGCTTTTTATACTT
>JBDKJT010000145.1:0-45332 GCA_039796475.1 Bacteroidota bacterium
CCTGGCCAAGGTAGTTAAGCAACAGGCAGCTTTTTACAAATATCCAGGAGTAACGGATATTGGCACGGCCGCAGTGGCCAAGATCGCTGTATAAAGCTTCGGCACCCGTGGTACATAAAAAAACGGCACCCAATATCCAAAATCCTTTAGGATATACAGTTAACAATTTTACGGCATAATAGGGGTTAAAAGATTTAAATATACCCGGATAATCGGAAAGGTGCATAACGCCTAAAAAGGCAAGCATACAAAACCAAACCGTCATTATTGGGCCAAACAATTTGCCAATAGATGCTGAGCCAAACCGTTGTAAAAAAAACAACAGGCACAAAATGCCCAGTACTATATACACCACTTTAAGCTGGCTGATATCTTTAAACGAGTCAATTTGTTTTAAACCCTCAATGGCCGAAGTAACCGATATGGGTGGCGTAATCATACCATCCGCCAACAGGGCAGCGCCCCCAATCATAGCTGGAATAACCAACCATTTTTTTTGCCGCCGCACCAGGGTGTATAAAGAAAAAATACCTCCTTCTCCCTTATTATCCGCCTTTAGCGTTAATATCACATACTTAATAGTGGTTTGCAGGGTGAGGGTCCAAATGATGCAGGAGAGGCCTCCAACTATCAAAAATTCATCTACCTTTTTGCTGTTTAAAATGGCATTAAAAACGTACAGGGGAGAGGTACCAATATCGCCATAAATAATTCCCAAAGCCACCACCAGGCCGGCAATGGTTACCTTATTCGCTTGTTTTGACACTGCAGTAAATTTAAATCTATGGATTGTATACAGTAGCGTTTTGGCGCAACTCTTACAATTGCCTGTACAAATGTATAGTTAAATAGAAATATGACAGCAACTGTTTTTTTAATGGCCTTTGTCAACCGAAAAATATTGCCGTGGCTATTTACAATGGCTGCTGTAGTTTTGATGCATGAAAAAAATAGTAATTATTACAGGTGCTACCTCCGGTATTGGCAAGGCCTGTGCCCAAAAATATGCAGCCGCTGGCTACTCCCTTATTATTACCGGCCGCAGGCAACAACGGCTGATGGATTTACAAAATCAATTGCAAGCCGATTTTAAAATACCTGTACTGCCGCTGGTGTTTGATGTGCAGGATAAGCAGGCGGTACAGGCCTGCCTGAGCAGCTTGCCGGAGCAATGGCAGGCCATTGATATTTTAATAAACAATGCAGGGCTGGCACTTGGCCGGGATATGTTTGAGGATGCGGATATGAATGATTGGGAAACCATGCTTAATACCAATGTGCATGGCCTGCTGTATGTAAGCCGGGCCATTTTGCCTTATATGATTAAGCAAGGTTGCGGGCATATTGTAAATATGGGTTCTATTGCCGGTAAAGAAGTGTACGAGCGGGGCAATGCCTATTGCGCCAGCAAATTTGCCGTAGATGCCATTAGCCGGGCCATGCGGATTGATTTATTAAAACATGCTATAAAAGTTACCAATATTAATCCCGGTGCAGTAGAAACAGAGTTTGCGCTGGTAAGGTTTAAGGGCGATGAAGCTAAGGCAGCCGCTACCTACAATGGTATAAAGCCTTTAACGGCCACCGATATTGCCGATACCGTTTTTTACTGTACCAGCCTGCCTGCACATGTATGCATCAACGACCTGGTAATTACCTGTACCCAACAAGCCGGTACTTATTATTTTAATAAAACTGGCACTGTATAATTTTAACCCAAAGTTTATAATAATTGGCACTGTTTTTCGTTTTCAACATAATGTTTGGCAGGGCAATCTATACTTTACTGCCAGCGTTTAATCAATATCCTGGAAATGGAAGGCCTTATTAATCAATTTAGCTGCCCTTTCCGTACATAATCAGTAAATATGAAAAACAGGTACATCTTCTTATTGCTGTGTGTGTTGTTTGCAGTAAATGCATCGGCCCAAACGGCAGCCCGGCAAACAGGCTGCACCGATCCGCTTATTATACAACAGGCAGACAGTGTAAAGCAGGATATGGGCAAACAAGGCTACGTAGTGGTAAAAGAAGCTTTTGTGAATATGGAAAGCGAATACGAAATACCCGTAATTGTACCGCTTACACAAGGTAGTTGGTACCAATTTGTATTTATAGGTGATATCAGCAGCAGGCTTTACGAGGTAAGGATGTTTGATTGGGATGAGCGCCAGGTAATTTATCAAAAAAAGGAATGGGGTGAGGTTGATGGCAATGTTATCAGCTACTCCTATATTCCAAAATTTTCGGAGTATCATATGATAAAGCCCTTACAGGTAAATAAAAAGAAAAAGCAATTGTGTGGCTATGTCATCTTGCTTAAAAAAGTAAAGCAACCTTAATAAATTGTTTAGCAGTTTTAAATTGTGTATACCGGCTTCTGCCGGTTTTTTTATTGATACAATAGCTGTTGTCTTTCAGATTGGCTGGCAGCAAAATAGCGCTGTAAAAACTGCCGTTGATTTTTTACTCTGCTGGCAAAATTATCCAGGTTGCCCTGCAGGCCCTCGGTATCGTATTGGTAGTTTTCTACCCGGGTGCCTATTTGTTGTAATTGTTGGTAAGCAGTTTTCAGCAGGGTTTCTATAGTAGTAAATAGCTGGTTAATTGCTGCATCTGGCCGGGCTGGTATAAATCGGTTGTTGCGATAATGTATATACTCATTAAAATACTTTTTGGCTGTATTAAGATTAGCTACTGCCTGGTTAAACATAATCATATCACCTTCCTGGTACACAATAAAAAGTTTCATTTCGTTGTAGGCATACCATGTTCTTAATTCATCATTTTCCAGGCCTTGTTGTTTCATCCGGCGAGAGATGGCTTCCATCTGCTGTAGTGTATCACTTGCCAGGTATTGGGCCACCGAATCTTTAAATAAAAACGGCTCCTGCTTTTTTTTACTGTCGTTGCCCTGTTTAAACGCTTTGTGTGTAATGGGGTACTCCATCAGTTGCCACAAATAGTCAAAAGGCATATGGGTATGTATAAAGGTTTGGGCAGGCAGCAGGTAATAATAAAATTGTTGTTGGTTGCCGGCATCCCAGGTGGGGTCGCAAAGCAACCATTCTCCATCAAGCTGCACAGCACACCAACTGTGCCCGGCCCAGTTAATGCTGCCATTGGTTTTGGTATAGCCATTTACTACATACGTTTTAATACCGCATTTTTCGGCTATGCGGCTTAGTAAGGAGGCAAAATTTTCACAAACACCCTTCCGGTTTTTAAGTACCGAACTTAATTTTCGGTCGGGGTCTTCTCCCCAAAAACGGTAGTACATACTGTCTTTATTATACTGGATATGGCTGGTAATCCAGCGATAAGCCGCCTGCAGCTTATCAGCATTGTGCTGGTAATGGCTATTGATGTAACGGGCAATGTTACTGGTGCTGTAAGTTAAAGAGTCGGGTATGGCCGGGGGTAGTACATACCCGGTATTAGGTTGTGCCCGGGCTATGCCCGATAATAGTAGAAGGCCATATACAAGCAAACGTTTTTTCACCGGGCTTTTATGGCTATAAATTTATTAAAACTACTGCACAGGCGATAATTTTTTTACTTACATCAAAGCCTTTTATCCCGGCATACAACCGCTGGATAAGTTATGGCTGCTGCTGATTTTTGTGCCGGTTCATTTTGTATTTTTAGCTTCTTTCCTTCATCTTAAACTGTTTTATGAGAAAAATTCAAACAGTGCTGCTGTTGATGGCAGTTGCTTATTGTATTCATCCTTTACATGCACAAAACAGCTTTCCGGTAAACGATGTAGATAATCCTAAAGAGGGTTGCTATGCTTTTACCAATGCCAGTATTGTAAAAGATGCCCAAACCACTTTGTCCAATGCTACGCTTGTAATACGGCGGGGTATCATTGAGGCAATTGGCACCAATGTAGCTGTGCCAAAAGATGCGTTGATTATTGATTGCAGTGGCAAATACCTTTATCCATCATTTATTGATATGTATACCGATTATGGCCTGGCAGTTGCGCCGGCATCGGGTAATACAAATTTTGGCAACCGCCCCCCTTACCAGGGCATATCCAATACCAAGGGCGCTTATGGGTGGAACCAGGCAATCCGCAGCGAAACGGATGCTTATAAACTGTTTACAGTAAACGAGGCCAAAGCAAAGGAGCTGCGTAGTGCCGGTTTTGGCGCTGTGCTTACCCACCAAATGGATGGTATTTCTCGTGGTACAGGTAGCGTGGTTACACTTGCAGCTGAAAAAGAAAATAAAACAATCATTAAAGAAAAAGCCAGTGCCCATTACTCCTTTAGTAAGGGTACCAGCACACAAGATTTTCCCAATTCGCTGATGGGCTCTATTACACTGCTGCGGCAAAATTTTTTAGATGCCCAATGGTATAAAACAAAGCCAGTTGCAGAAGGTGTTAACCTTTCTTTACAGGCATTTAACGACAACCTTGTATTGCCACAAGTGTTTGAAGCCAATGATAAATGGAACAACCTGCGGGCCGATAAAATTGGGGATGAGTTTGGTGTGCAATACATCATTAAAGCAGGAGGCAACGAGTACCAGCGGGTAGCAGAAATAAAAGCTACCAATGCCAGCCTGATATTACCGGTTAACTATCCACAAACAATGGATGTAGAAGACCCTGCAGATGCCCGTTATGTATCACTGGCCGATTTGCGCCACTGGGAGCTGGCTGCAGGCAATGCAGCTGCTATGGAAAAAGCGGGTGTTGTATTTGCATTTACCAGCCATGGCTTAAAAGAAACCAGCAGTTTTATGACTAACCTGCGCAAGGCAATAGCAGCTGGCTTAAGCGAACAAAAAGCCCTGGAAGCATTAACCAAAACACCTGCCACACTATTGGGTATTTATGATAAAACGGGCAGCCTGGAGGTGGGCAAGCTGGCTAACTTACTGGTAGTATCGGGGCCACTGTTTGCAGAAAAAACAGTGATGTATCAAAACTGGGTGCAAGGTATCCGCTACAGTGTAAAAGAAGATAGCTGGCGGGATGTAAGAGGCAAATACAGCCTGGTGGTAAACAACGAAAAATACACACTGGATATTAAAGGCGAAGCGGCTAAACCTACCGCCAGCATCATAGGTGCAGATACTGCCCGTGCCGATTTGTCTATTACCGATAAACTGGTAAAACTTAGTTATGCATTTAAAAAAGACAGCAGCATGGTTACCCGCCTTACCGGCGTGCTGGCCGATAGCAGCTGGGCAGGCACAGGCGAATCTGCCAATGGCAAATGGATTAGCTGGCAAGCCAAAAAAACGGCTGCCGCCAGCAACGACGACAGCGACAAAAAGAAAAAGAACGAGCCCGCTAAAATTAGTGCAGCAATTACTTATCCATTTATCAGCTATGGCAATGCAGATTTGCCAAAGCAGCAAAATGTACTGTTTAAAAACGCCACCGTATGGACGGGGGAAAAAGAAGGGAAATTGGCTAATACAGATGTGCTGGTAAAAAATGGCAAAATTGCTGCCATTGGCAAAGGGTTAAACGATGCATCGGCACTGGTGATTGATGCAACTGGCAAGCATCTTTCTGCCGGTATAATTGATGAGCACTCTCACATAGCACTTACCGGCGGTGTTAACGAATGCTCTCAAAGCGTAACAGCCGAAACCAGGGTAGCCGATGTGATAGACCCCGAGGATATTGATATTTACAGGGATTTAAGTGGTGGGGTAACCAGCAGCCATATATTACATGGCAGTTGCAATACCATTGGCGGACAAACACAATTACTTAAATTAAAATGGGGCGTAAATGCAGAGCAGATGAAATTTTCTAACTGGGATCCGTTTATAAAATTTGCATTGGGCGAAAATGTAAAACGTAGTTCCACCAATAACAATACCCGTTTTCCCGATACCCGGATGGGGGTGGAAGAAGTGCTGACAGATGCCTTTACCCGTGCCGTGGCTTACCAAAAAATGGGGCCCGGCAAACGCAAAGACCTGGAGCTGGAAGCATTGGCCGAAATACTCAACAAAAAAAGATTTATCACCTGCCACTCCTATGTACAAAGCGAAATAAATGCAATGATGAAAGTGGCCGACAAATTTGGCTTTGTGGTTAACACTTTTACTCATATACTAGAGGGCTACAAAGTGGCCGATAAAATGAAAGCCCATGGCGCCGCTGCCTCTACCTTTAGCGATTGGTGGGCTTATAAAATGGAAGTAGTGGATGCCATCCCTCAAAATGCTTACATCATGCAGCAACAAGGGCTAACGGTGGCCATTAACAGCGATGATGCAGAAATGTCTACCCGGCTAAACCAGGAGGCTGCTAAAAGCATTAAGTATGCTGGCATGGACGAAATGGAAGCATTAAAAATGGTAACACTTAACCCGGCTGCCATGCTGCATGTGGCAGACAGAACAGGCAGTATAAAAACCGGCAAAGATGCTGATTTGGTGCTGTGGAGCTACGAGCCTTTAAGTATTTACGCCAAAGCAGAAAAAACAATGGTGGATGGGGTAATTTATTTCGACAGGGAAAAAGATGCACTTCAGCGGCTGGCCATAGAAAAAGAAAAAACAGCCTTGGTGCAAAAAATGATTGCAGCCAAAAAAGGCGGTGATAAAGCTGGTGCGGCCATACCCTCTTTCCGGGAACGAAATTTTTGCGGCGAAGATCATCACGATGAAAACAGTGTATGGGAAAGAATAGAAACCAAACTGGCTGCACAAGCAGAAGCTGATGGCATTAAATAAATAACTCCTTAATTGCAAATACAGTAAACCTCTTTATATGAAAAAATTAATACCGGTTTTATACAGCCTGCTGCTAACCCAGGCCACCAGGGCCCAGGAAAATATGCACCCGGCACCTGCCCAGCAGCTTACCACAGCCATTATAAATGCCGTGGTGCATGTAGGCAACGGGCAGGTAATTGAAAATGGAATGGTGCTTTTTTCAAACGGAAAAATTATAGATGTACGCACTACCGAACCCATTGCAGATATAAAAATGATAGATGCAAAAGGCAAACACCTGTACCCCGGCCTAATTGCCAGCAGTACCAACCTTGGCCTGGTAGAGGTAAACTCGGTACGCAGTACACTCGATTACCAGGAGTTGGGCGATATCAACCCCAACATCCAAAGTATTTATGCCTACAACACCGATAGTAAAGTAATTAATACCCTGCGTACAAATGGCATACTGCTGGCCGGCATAGTGCCGGACGGTGGTACTATCAGCGGGGCATCATCTGTAGTGCAACTGGATGCATGGAACTGGGAGGATGCTGCCTATAAAACAAACAATGGCATACACATGAATATGCCCTTAATCAGCAACCGGCCCAATGCTTTTCGCAGGGGCAACAGCAGTGCAGAGGAGTTGATAAAGCAGGGATTGGAAAAAGTAGAAAATGTACGCCGCTTTTTCAGGGAGGCAAAAGCCTATCATGCCCAGCCCGTACACAGCGCCATTAACCTTAAATACGAGGCGGTAAAAGGATTGTTCAATCAATCGCAAACCCTGTTTATCCATTGCGATCTTGTTAAAGAAATGCTGATGGCGGTGGATGTGGCCCGGGAGTTTAATTTTAAACTAGCCATTGTAGGAGGCACCGATAGTTGGATAATTGCCGATATTTTACAACAAAATAATGTAGCCGTAGTATTGGTAGAACCACATAGCCAGCCTTCTACCGAAGAGGATGGGGTAGATCAACCCTACAGCAATGGAGCCCGCCTGCAACAAGCAGGGGTATTGTTTACAATTTGCGATGATAGCGGCCAGGGTTTTTGGCGGCAACGCAACCTGCCTTTTCAGGCGGGTACAATGGCTGCCTATGGCCTTACCAAAGAGCAGGCACTTGCCAGCATTACTTTAAATGCAGCCAAAATTTTAGGCATCGATCATTTAACCGGCTCTCTCGAAAAAGGTAAAGATGCCAATATGGTTATCAGCGAGGGCGATATTTTGGATATGAAAACCAGTAAGGTTACGCATGCCTTTATACAAGGCCGTGAAATTGACCTTGGAAATAAGCAAACCCAATTGTTTGAAAAATATAAATACAAATACGGTATTAAATAATCGGGTATTTGTATTTAACGTAAATGAGCCGGTACTTGTGCCGGCTCATTTTTTTTGATACTATTTTATTGGCCCTTAATACTATTTTAGCTACCCTTTAATACATTTTTTTTAACTTAAATATTTCCCCAATTGCAGGTGATTTTGTTGGTTAAAAAATGGTAGATTTCAGTTTGAAATTATGTTTGTGCCATATTATTTGTTTGCAACCAACCACTTACCTAATCAAATTTGTAGCTATACGGCACTGCTGCCTCAATCCTTTATTACCTCGTTTACATTAAAATTTATACAACATTATGCCAGAAAATAATTTTGACGCTATTGTGGTGGGCTCCGGTATTAGCGGAGGCTGGGCCATAAAAGAACTTACCGAAAAAGGGTTAAAAGTATTATTGTTAGAAAGAGGAAAAGAACACCTGCATGTAAAAGATTATAAAGCCGCACAAAATAATCCCTGGGATTTTGAGCACCGGGGCCGTACCACCGAACAGCAAAAGCAAGATTACCCGGTAATACACCGGGGCTGGGCAGCACAGGAGCAAGTAATGGATGGCTGGGCAAACGAAAAAGATTGCCCCTATACCGAAGTAAAGCCCTTTACCTGGTGGCGTAGTTACCGCATGGGTGGCCGCTCCATTATGTGGGGCAGGCAAAGCTATCGCCTCAGCGATATGGATTTTGAAGCCAATGCCAAAGATGGGCATGGGGTAGATTGGCCCATTCGTTACCGTGATATTGCACCATGGTATGATTATGTAGAAAAATTTGCTGGTATTAGTGGCTCACGGGAAGGCCTGGCCCATTTGCCCGATGGCCAGTTTTTACCACCCATGAATCTTAATATAGTAGAAAAGGATGTAGCTGCAAGAATAAAGGAGTATTATAAAGGTAACCGTCACCTGATTATCGGGCGGGTGGCTAACTTAACCGAAGCCATCCCTGGGCGTACACAATGCCAGTTTCGTAACCGATGCTGGGAGGGATGCCCCTTTGGTGGTTACTTTAGTACACAATCCTCTACCTTACCTGCAGCACAGGCCACCAAAAATTTAACCGTAAGGCCGCTTTCCATCGTTACAAAAATTTTATACGATAAAAACAGTAAAAAAGCCAAAGGCGTAGAAGTGCTGGATACGGAAACCAACAAAACCTACGAGTACTATAGTAAAATTGTTTTTTTAAATGCCTCCGCCCTTAACTCTGCATGGGTACTAATGAACTCGGCTACCGATATTTGGCCGCAAGGGCTGGGTAGTAGTAGTGGAGAGCTGGGCCATAATATTATGGACCATCATTACAATATCGGTGCTATGGGCACGGTAGAAGGCTACCTCGATAAATATGTTTTTGGCCGTAGGGCCAATGGTTTTTATATTCCCCGGTTTGTAAATATGGGTAGCGATAAAAGAGATTACCTGCGTGGCTTTGGCTACCAGGGTTCAGCCAGCAGAAGTGGATGGAACAGGGAGATAGCAGAACTAAATGTAGGCGCTTCTTTTAAAGAAGCCTTAACCGAACCCGGCAATTGGACGATCGGTTCTACCGGCTTTGGAGAAATACTGCCTTATCACGAAAACAAAATAACACTCGATAAAAATGTAAAAGATAAATGGGGCTTACCGGTATTAAGCATGGACGCAGAGCTTAAAGAAAATGAAATGAAAATGCGTAAAGATATTAAAGCCGAAATGGTAGCCATGCTGGAAGTTGCAGGGGTAAAAAACATCAATACCTACGATGGTGGCCACGCTATGGGTCATGGCATTCACGAAATGGGTACTGCAAGAATGGGTAAAGATGCCAAAACATCGGTATTAAATGGGAACAACCAGGTATGGGATTGTAAAAATGTATTTGTAACTGATGGTGCCTGCATGACATCATCTGCCTGCCAAAATCCATCGCTTACTTATATGGCGCTTACAGCAAGGGCGGCCGATTTTGCAGTAAGTGAGTTAAAAAAAGGCAACCTGTAAATAGGACAGGCTTTACCGTTATGCGATTAAAAACTTTAAAATGCCAAAGGATAGTAGCGGGGTAAATATCAATACAAATGGGGTGCAGCAAAATACATTTGATGCCATTGTAATTGGTAGTGGCATAAGTGGCGGATGGGCTGCTAAAGAGCTTTGTGAAAAAGGCTTGAAAACCCTTGTGCTGGAAAGGGGAAGGGATGTAAAGCATGTAAAAGATTACCCCACCACTACCAAACATCCCTGGGAGTTTGAGCACCGGGGCCGGCTTACTGCACAGCAACAAAAAGACAACCCAATTGCTGCCCGCTGTTATGCATTTGACGAAGCTACCAGCCACTTTTTTGTAAAAGATAACGAACACCCGTATATACAAGAAAAACCTTTTGACTGGATACGAGGCTACCAGGTAGGTGGCAAAAGCCTGATATGGGCCCGCCAAACACAACGATGGAGCCGTTTTGAATTTGAAAACCCCCAACGGGATGGCTATGCTGATTGGCCAATAGGATACAAAGACCTGGCTCCCTGGTACAGCCATGTAGAAAAATTTGTGGGTATCAGCGGCAATAAGGATGGGCTTGAAACCTTGCCCGATGGTGAGTTTTTAGATCCATGGCAGCTTAACCCGCCCGAAATAAAAATTCAGCAGGCTATTCACCAGCATTATCCCAACAGGCATGTGATACAAGGGCGCTGTGCACACCTTACTTCGCCCAGGCAAATACACCTCGATCAAAATCGTGGCCAATGCCAGGCACGCAATATTTGCTATCGGGGTTGTCCTTTTGGAGGTTATTTCAGTTCCAACTCTTCTACCCTGCCCTGGGCGGCCAAAACCGGTAACCTAACCTTACGGCCACACAGCGTAGTACATTCCGTTATTTATGATGAGCAAAAACAAAAAGCAGTAGGGGTGAGGGTGATAGATGCCATCACCAAAACCGCTACCGAATTTTTTGCCCGTATCATTTTTGTAAATGCCGCTTGTTTAAATTCAAACCTTATCCTGCTTAACTCTACCTCAGGTCGTTTTCCAAATGGATTGGGCAACGATAGCGGGCTGCTGGGCAAGTACGTTGCCTTTCACGATTACCGGGGCAATATCAGCGCTACCATTGATGGCTTTGCAGATAAAACAGCATTTGGCCGAAGGCCCACAGCTGCCATGATACCCAATTTTAGAAATGTACATCAACAGGAGATGGATTTTTTGGGTGGCTACATGATGCACTATGCCGCCGGACCAATTGGATGGAACCGGGGCTTTGAGTCAGCAGGCGTGGGGGTGGCCTTTAAAGACATGCTAACACAGCAGGCAGATGAATGGAGTGTGTATATGATGATACAGGGAGAAACAATACCCAAAGAAAAAAATCATGTAAGGCTTAGTACAGATAAAAAAGATGAGTGGGGCATACCCTTGCTTATTACCAGCGTTGAATATGATGAAAATGATAACAAAAAAATGAAAGATTTTTGGGATGAAGGCGTAGCTATGCTGGAAAAAGCTGGTTGTAAAAACATTCAACCCTTTGATAATGGACGGGTGCCGGGTAACGATATACACGAAATGGGTGGGGTACGCATGGGCAAAAATCCACAAACATCTTTATTAAATGCCAACAGCCAGCTGCATCATTGTAAAAATGTATTTGTAACCGATGGTGCCGGTATGGCCAGTGTGGGCAACCAAAACCCTTCGCTTACATTTATGGCATTAACAGCAAGGGCTGTAGATATTGCGGCAACAGAAATGCAAAAAGGAAATATTTAAAAATTGAAATAACACTATATGGAAAGAAGAGACCTTATCAAACAAATTGCAATGCTCACCGGCGGCGCTTTTGTTGGGGCTGAGTTTTTTTTGGCCAACGGTTGTAAGCCCGATAGCGGTGCTGCAGCCGGCGCCAGCTTTACCAAAGCCAATATGGCTTTTTTGGATGAAGTAGCCGAAACCATCATACCGGCCACCAATACCCCAGGCGCAAAAGCTGCCGGTGTAGGTACTTGGATGACGGTAATGGTAAACGATTGTTACGATGCCAAAGACCAGCAAGTATTTAAAGCCGGGATGGCAGAGCTGGATAAAGCCTGCGAAAAAGCGTATAGCAGCAGCTTTATGAACGCAACTCCACCACAACGTACCGAGCTGCTTACGGCCATTGATAAAGAGGCCAGGACTTATGCTGATAAAAAGAAACCCGACGCCCCGGCTCATTATTTTACGATGATGAAGCAATTAACATTACTGGGCTATTTTACATCTAAGGAGGGTGCCACACAAGCATTGCGTTACGAAGCAGTGCCCGGTAAATACATTGGTGATGTACCTTATAAAAAAGGCGACAAAGCCTGGGCAACCTGATTATAAAAACTGAAAGAATATATATGCAAAAGAAAAAATTGCCTTACAGCGGGTTGCTTTTAACCGCTGTAGCCATTGTGCTGCTATGCGGTGCATTTACCGTAAGTATTAGTAAGGGTAAAAATTATAAAGTGCTGGTATTTTCAAAAACCAATGGATACCGGCATGCAAGCATTGAAGAGGGTATTGCTGCCATCAAGTTACTGGGCCAACAAAATAATTTTTCTGTAGTAGCTACCGAAGATTCGCTGGCGCTTAACAGCAAAAACTTGAAGCAATACAAGGCGGTGATTTTTTTAAGCACTACGGGCAGTATTTTGGGCGATGCAGGCGAAGCCGCACTAAAACAATTTGTAGAAGCAGGTGGCGGCTTTGCAGGAGTGCATGGTGCAGCAGATTGTGAGTACAACCGTCCTTGGTATGTGCAGTTGGTTGGCGGCTCTTTTGAATCGCACCCGGAGCAGCAACAAGCTAAGTTACTGGTAAAGGATGCATCGCATCCATCTGCAAGGCATTTGCCTGCCGTGTGGGAGCGTAAAGATGAGTGGTATAATTTTAAAAATCTTAACCCCGCTGTTACTACCGTACTTACTATTGATGAAGGCTCGTACAAGGGTGGTAAAAATGGTGCTCACCATCCCATGGCATGGTATCATACCGTAGGCAAGGGCCGGGCTTTCTATACGGCTTTGGGCCATACAAATGAGTGCTACAAAGAGGCGGCTTTTTTGCAGCATTTGCTGGGTGGTATACAGTATGCCGCTGGTATAAAATAATTACTTGCTATCATTATAATAAAAATCCCGGCTGCACAAATCAGCCGGGATTTTTTTATTTTGTATAAAACCTACAGGTCTTTGCCGTGGCATTGCTTAAATTTTTTGCCGCTTCCACATGGGCAAGGATCGTTTCTGCCCGGTGCTTTTTCTACCCTAACAGGTTCTTGTTTTACGGGGGTAGGGTCGTGGTATTCATTTTCCTGGCTCATATACTCCGGCTCATCAGTAGCAAACTCTTCTTTACGCTGGCGCATTTTGCTCATATCTGTTTTCTCTTCACGCCCTTCCTGTATTTTGGTGGCATTGGTTTGCTCCATTGGTATGTTGGCATGGCATAAAAAGCTTACGATATCTTTATTTACCTGGTCGTCCATTTGTTTAAAGGCATTAAATGCCTCTATTTTATAAATCACTAATGGGTCCTTTTGTTCGTAGCCGGCGGTTTGTACGCTATGGCGTAAATCGTCCATGGCACGTAAATGCTCTTTCCAGGCTTCATCTATCAGCGATAGGGTAATGCTGCGTTCAAGCGCACTGGTAAGCTCAGTACCTTCTGTACTAATTGTTTTATCAAGGTTGGCCAGTGCTTGTATTCCTTTACGGCCATCGGTAAATGGTACCGCTACGTTAATGATATGGCTACCCTGCTCTTTACGGATGTTTTTTATAACCGGTAATGTGTGAGCAGCAATGGCTTTTACTTTACGGTTATAATTCTCTTTTGCTTCTGCATAAAGTTTTTCTGCTACCTGTGTAGTATTTCCTTTTTCTAACTCTTCGGTAATAATAGCAGTATCAATACCAAAGTTCATAATCACTGCCAGCTTAAAGCCTTCGTGGTCGCTGGTTTCTTTAAATGAATTTACGAGGCCTTCTGCTACGGAGTAAAAGGCATTGTCAAGGTCTACCGCCAGTCTTTCTCCAAACAGGGCATGGTTGCGTTTGCCGTAAACCACATTACGCTGTTTGTTCATTACATCATCATACTCCAGCAGGCGTTTACGTATACCAAAGTTGTTTTCCTCTACTTTCTTTTGCGCTCTTTCAATCGATTTAGAAATCATGCTGTGCTGTATCACTTCACCTTCTTTGTATCCCATCCTGTCCATTAGGCTGGCTATACGTTCACTGCCAAACATACGCATCAGGTCGTCTTCCAGGCTTACAAAAAATTGTGAACTTCCGGGGTCTCCTTGCCGGCCGGCACGGCCACGCAGCTGCCTGTCTACCCGGCGGCTTTCATGTCGCTCAGTGCCCAATATGGCTAAGCCACCAGCATCTTTAACGCCGGGCCCCAGTTTAATATCGGTACCACGGCCAGCCATGTTGGTGGCAATGGTTACGGCGCCGGCAAAACCGGCTTCGGCTACTACCTGTGCTTCCTTAGCATGTTGCTTTGCATTGAGCACATTATGCGGAATGTTTTTTTGCTTGAGCATGCGGCTCAGCAATTCGCTTATTTCTACCGAGGTGGTACCCACCAAAATCGGGCGCCCTGCATTGCGTTGTTTTTCTATTTCGTCAATTACGGCTTTGTATTTTTCCCTTTTGGTTTTATACACCAAATCCTGTTCGTCTTTACGGATGGCTTTAAGATTGGTTGGTATGGTTACCACATCCAGCTTATAAATATCCCAAAACTCTGATGCTTCTGTTTCGGCAGTACCCGTCATACCACAAAGCTTGTGGTACATCCTGAAATAGTTTTGCAGGGTAATGGTGGCGTAGGTTTGTGTACTGGCTTCTATCTTAACATTTTCTTTCGCTTCAATGGCCTGGTGCAGTCCATCGCTGTAGCGCCTGCCATCAAGTATACGGCCTGTTTGTTCGTCTACAATTTTTACAGAGCCATCCATTACTACATACTCCACATCTTTATCAAACAGTGTATAAGCTTTTAATAACTGCTGTATGGTGTGTATCCGTTCTGCTTTTACAGAGTATTCGTTTAGTAGTCCTTCTTTTTGGTGCAGCTTTTCGGCGGCAGCCATATTGCTTTTATCAATTTCAGCCAGCTTGGTGGCAATATCGGGCAATACAAAAAACTCGGGGTCTTCGCCTGCGCCGGTAATCAGGTGTATGCCTTTATCGGTAAGGTCTACCTGGTTATTTTTTTCATCAATGTGAAAAAATAATTCCTGGTCTACTTTGGGCATTTCTTTTTGTTGATCTGCCAGGTAGTAGTTTTCTGATTTTTGAAGCTTAACCCTTATGCCAGGTTCACTTAAAAATTTAATAAGGGCACTGTTTTTAGGTAAACCCCTGTGGGCACGAAACAGCGACAGGCCTCCATCTTTAGGATCGTCGTTGCCTTCGGCTATTTTTTTCTTTGCTTCAATCAGGTATTGGTTAACGGCTTTACGTTGTGCATCTACCAGTTTTTCTATCCTGGGTTTCAGGTCAAAAAACTGTTGTGTATTATCACTGTGCCCGATGGGGCCGCTGATAATAAGAGGTGTACGGGCATCATCAATCAATACGCTATCCACCTCATCCACCATGGCAAAATGGTGTTTGCGTTGCACCATTTCGTTGGGGTTGTGTACCATATTATCACGCAGGTAATCAAATCCAAATTCGTTGTTGGTGCCGTAGGTAATATCGGCATTATAGGCATTGCGGCGGGCATCGCTGTTGGGCTCATGTTTGTCTATGCAATCTACGGTAAGGCCCAGCCACTCAAAGATGGGGCCATTCCACTCGCTATCCCTGCGTGCCAGGTAATCATTTACGGTAACAATGTGTACACCTTCTGCTGCCAGTGCATTTAAGTAGGCGGGCAGGGTACTTACCAGCGTTTTACCTTCGCCGGTAGCCATTTCGGATATTTTACCGGAGTGTAATACCATACCGCCAATAAGCTGTACATCGTAGTGTACCATGTTCCAGGTAACATCGCCGCCGGCAGCCTTCCAGGTATTTTTATAAATGGCTTTGCCATTGTCTATACGGATGTATTCTTTTTTTACGGCCAGTGTTTTGTCCAGTTCGGTAGCCTCACTTTCAAGCGTGCTATTTTCTTTAAAGCGGCGTGCTGTTTCTTTTATCAGTGCAAAGGCTTCGGGTAAAATTTGCTGCAGAATTTCTTCTATTTTTTTATCCCGGTCTTTTTTTAGATTGTCTATTTCCTGGTATGCGTTGTCTTTAGCGTTTATCTCCAGGTCCGACATGCTATCGGCCTCTATTTTACGGGCACTAATTTGTTCGTCGATAGTAGCCAGGTGCTCCTTAATTCGGCTGCGAAAAAATGCTGTTTTACTTCTTAATTCATCGTTTGAAAGCGATTGATAGCGGGTAAAGTTTTCATTGATAGTGGCAATTAGCGGTGTTATTTTTTTAACATCTTTTTCGCTCTTATTACCGCCAAATATTTTTGACAAAAGGCCCATCATAATGATCTGTATTGTTAATTAATTGGTTTTAATAAATGCAAGCAATGCAGGCATGTGTCAAATATAGTGCTCAAAAAAAAGAGTAGCCAAATTGACAGAGCGGCAAAGGTAATCATTAGTTGTTAGTAACCTTCTGTGGAGATTAACTAATTGGCTATACCCGGCAGTGGCTTATCTGCCGTAAAAAACAGGAGCAAGGTTGAGTTACTGTCAATACTTGTGTTTGTAAATATGATAACTGCCAGAGGGGCGGCCGGTAGTGTAAGTAAAGCAGCGTTAACGCACAATATCTATCTTTTTTTGAAACATGTCGGGCTCTACATGCACCAACTTGGTGATGATAAAACTTGCTGCATTGGCGGCCAGGGTTATGAGGCTGGCTTTTTTCCAGTTTACATTTAAAATAAACCAATAACCCAACCCTTCCAGCGCCACCAGTACAATGGTAACAAGCGTAATATCCCAGCTGGTATTAAGCCGGATGATGTGAAACAGGGGCCAGCTAACAAAATTTACAAACAGGCAGGCCAGGTAGGCAGATCTGCGCTTGCGTTTTTTAAAAAAGAAACCCACCATGGGTATCTCAATTAACAAAGTAAGCAGCAGGTTAAAGGTAAGTTCCATCAAATAGTAGGTTGCAATAAATGTTTAAGTGTAAATATTGCATAATTAATCTATTTATTTATCAGCCCGGTAAAAAAATCCTGTTTTTCTGTAAGCGTCCCGTTTTTTTATTAAAAAACACCCTTTTGGCAGCTGTATTTTGTGGATAAAGCTGCATGCTTTTAGTATATTTTGCCCTACCTTTGCCCACCAAAATAAACCATCATTTTAATTTTAGATTGATATGTCAGGAGCTTTAAAAGAGGTACGTAACCGGATTAAAAGTGTGCAAAGTACCCAGCAAATTACCAAGGCGATGAAAATGGTGAGTGCTGCCAAGTTAAGAAGGGCGCAGGATGCGATTACGCAAATGCGTCCGTATGCTCAAAAGCTGCAGGAGATGCTTAGCAATATTGTAAGCAATAGTGATGGTGAGCTAAACCTGGCGCTTGCTGCCGAAAGGCCAGCAGAAAAAGTATTGCTGATAGTAGTTACCAGCGACAGGGGCCTTTGCGGTGGTTACAATAGCAACCTTATTAAACTGGCTAAGCAATTAATCAATGAAAAATACAGTGCACAATTTGCAAAAGGCAATGTGCAGGTATTGCCCATTGGCAAAAAAGGGTACGAGCATTTTAGCAAAAACGGCTTTAATGTGTACGATAAATATTGGGATATTTTTACAGGCTTAAGTTTTGATAAAGTGCAAGCAGCAGCAAAATATGCTATGGCCGCATTTAGCAATAAAGAAATAGACGCTGTAGAGTTGGTGTATAGTGAGTTTAAAAATGCTGCCTCACAACGTTTTGTAGCCGAGCAATTTTTGCCAGTGATAAAAGTACCCAAGCAAGCTGGTCAGCAAAAAGCAGATTTTATTTTTGAGCCTGCTAAAGATGAGCTGATAAACGAGCTGATGCCTAAAATATTAAATAACCAGCTATTTAAAGCCGTACTAGATGCCAATGCCAGTGAGCATGGTGCCCGTATGACGGCTATGGATAAGGCGAGTGATAATGCCAACGAGTTGCTAAAGTCACTAAAAATTAGCTACAACAGGGCAAGGCAGGCGGCTATTACTACCGAGCTAACAGAAATTGTAAGCGGAGCCGCAGCATTAAACGGATAAAAAGTTTTGCCGGTTGGGTTTGTATAAAACAACGAGCAAGCAACCAATTACTACCAGCTTTTACCAATGGAATTAGCACAGATTATACCACATATTGAAGCATTGATTTTTGCCAGCGACCGGCCACTTGGTAATACCGAGTTACTGGAGCTGCTTAATAATGCCTTGGGCTTTATTGAAGACAGGGCTACGATTGAACAAGTAGAAGCAGCAATAGAAGGTATCCGTGAAAAATATGATGCAGCCTTTTATGCTTTTGAATTAAAACAAAGCGGGGGCGGATGGCAATTTTTAACCAAAAAAGAATACCACAAAACGGTGGCACAGCTAAATGGCGAAAAATTTTTAAAGCGCCTTTCGGTAGCTGCTTTAGAAACACTTGCCATTATTGCCTATAAGCAACCCATTACCAAAAGCGAAATTGAATCGATCCGTGGTGTAAACTGCGATTATGCCGTACAAAAACTGCTGGAAAAAGACCTGGTAGTGATTACTGGCCGTAACGAAGATGCCGTGGGCAAACCATTGGTATACGGCACTTCTAAATCATTTATGGATTATTTTGGATTAAATAGCACTGCCGACCTACCCAAAATTAGCGAAGTGCTGATGGAGGAGTTGGTGCAAGCTACCATTGTGGCAAGGCATAACGAAGCGGAGGGTACAACAGCTACAGCTGCAATGGAACAAACTGCCATGGAGGAAGAAGCTGCCCCTGCAATTATAACAGCAACTGAAGATACTTCGAAACAGGTAACAGCTGTTACCGAAGCTGCCCTTGCAGTAAATGCAGCAGGCGAAATAGTAGAAGGTAAACAGGACGAAGCAACCAGCCAGGATTCCGGCGCTTAAAATGATAATCAAAAATTATAGCAAAGCATGGAATCAATCGTTTCATGCTTTTTTTATGTATATACCTTAAACACTTTATCCATTTTAATATTCACTTATTTTAGCAACATGGCAACACAATTAACCAACCAGCAACTAACAGAAATTGCAAACGAATTTGGTACACCCGTATATGTGTATCATGCAGAACGTATCGGGCACCAATATGCAAAATTGCAAAAGGCCTTTAGCCAGTGCAATGCCCGTTTTTTTTATGCTTGTAAATCGCTTACCAATATTAATGTGCTAAAGTATGTGCACAGCCTGGGTGCCAACCTGGATTGTGTAAGTATCAACGAAGTTAAGCTGGGATTAATGGCCGGGTTTGAGCCCGACAATATTTTGTATACACCCAATTGTGTAGATTTTGAAGAGATTGTAGAAGTAAAAGAGCTGGGTGTAAATATCAATATCGATAATATATCAATACTGGAGCAGTTTGGCAATCGCTTTGGCGGCACGTATCCCGTATGCATAAGGCTTAACCCACATATTATGGCGGGCGGTAATTACAAAATATCTACCGGGCATATTGATAGTAAATTTGGTATCTCTATCCACCAAATGCGGCATATAGAGCGTATTGTAAAAACCACCCAATTAAATGTTACGGGTATACATATGCATACCGGTAGTGAAATAAAAGATATCAGGGTGTTTTTAGAAGGGCTGGATGTAATGTTTAACATGGCTACTCATTTTCCTAACCTGCGTTTTATCGACCTGGGCAGTGGTTTTAAAGTGCCATACAAACCAGATGATGCCGAAACAGATATTAATACACTGGGCGAAAAAGTGGCACAAGCTTTTGCAGACTTTGAAAATGAAACGGGCAAAAAACTGGAAGTATGGTTTGAGCCGGGTAAGTTTTTGGTAAGCCAGTGTGGTTATTTTATTGTAAAAACAAATGTTATTAAACAAACACCAGCCGCCGTTTTTGCTGGCGTAAACAGTGGCTTTAATCACCTGATACGCCCTATGATGTACGATGCCTACCATCATATAGAAAATATCAGCAACTCCGCTGGTGCCGAACGTATTTACAATGTAGTAGGTAATATTTGCGAAACCGATACGTTTGCGTGGGATAGAAAACTGAATGAAGTAAGAGAAGGCGACTACCTGGTGTTTTTTAATGCTGGCGCTTACGGTTTTGAAATGAGCAGTAACTTTAACTCAAGGCTAAAACCTGCAGAAGTGCTGGTACTGGAAGGTAAAGCCCGGCTTATACGTAAAAGAGATACATTTGAAGACTTGTTAAAAAACCAGGTGATCGGGTAATACTGTAGCAACTAAAATAGCCTGGCCTAAACATAATATGCTAGAAATATCCATCAATACGCCTGCCTTATTGTTTCCGGCAATTACGCTGCTGATGCTGGCGTATACCAACCGCTTTTTATCACTGGCTACACTCATCCGCAAATTGCATGATGAGTATGTAAGGGGCGAAAAAGAAGCCCACCTGCTGCGCCAGCTAAAAAACCTGCGTAGCCGGCTCAACCTTATCCGTTATATGCAAACCTGTGGTGTACTTAGCTTTTTATGCTGCGTACTATGCATGTATTTTATCTTCAGGGGATGGATGATAGTAGCACACTGGATATTTGCTACCAGCCTTATATGCCTGCTGGTATCTATCGTTTTTTCTTTGATAGAAATACATAAAAGTACCCGGGCACTTGAGCTGGAGCTGGGCGATATAGAAGAGTTGAGCGGCAGTAATATTTTTAAAGATATTTTTAAACCCGATTAAAGTAATTAGTTAAGGCAATAAAAAAAGAGATTCAGTAATGAATCTCTTTTTTTATTATTGAGTGGCAGTTTCGTTATTGTTTGTGGTCAAATTCCTTTGGCGCTGTTTGTTTATAATTTTTATCATAACCTACAAAAAAGTACAGGTATATTACCCGGCTAAGCCTCATCAGCCATGGTTGTAAAATCAATAGTAAAACGGCATTGGTACCCAGCCACCAAAATATGCGGTTGTCGTCGGTAGATACACCAATAAGCACCCACCAGGCAATAAATGTGGCTACCGAAAAAGCTACTGCCAGTGCATAGCTAACATAGCCGGTGCCATACCAAAAGCCTTGCTCAAGGTCGTATCGCTGGCCACACTCCTCACAACGTTCGGGCATATTAAAAATGTCAGCCAGCTTTAAGCTTTTATAGGCATTGCGATGGTTAAACATGTTGCCTCTACGGCATCGTGGGCACCGCATGGTAAGGATGCTCCATAAATAATTAGGTGTAGGTAGGTTATTTTCCATTGCCGCAAAGTTAGCTTAGTTTGCGTAAGCCCGTAAGTAATAAATGTTACAAACCGGTATTAATGTTATTAAAAAGATGGGTGTCAGGCGGTGGAATGTAATTTTTTTCTTTCACCAATTTGCTGCCGCCACATGGCATAATACAATCCTTTTTCATCTATCAATTGTTGGTGTGTACCCGTTTCTACCACATCGCCTTTTTCCAGCACATAAATTCTGTCGGCATGCATAATGGTACTTAGCCGGTGTGCAATTAAAATAGTAATCTGTTCTCTTTCGGCCGATATTGTTTTAATGGTATCAGTAATTTCTTCCTCTGTTAAAGAGTCAAGCGCACTGGTGGCTTCATCAAATATTAGCAGGTGGGGTTTGCGTAATAAGGCACGGGCAATAGATAGCCGCTGTTTTTCGCCACCAGATAGTTTAAAGCCACCCTCTCCAATTACCGTATCAAGGCCTTTTTCTGCTTTGGCAAGCAGCGCTGTGCAAGATGCTTGTTGCAACACATCATTTAACTCCTGGTTGCTGGCATTGGGGTTTACATACAATAAATTTTCACGGATAGATCCACTAAATAATTGTGTGTCTTGTGTTACAAAACCAATCTGGTTACGCAGGTCTTCAAAGTTGATAGAGTTTTCATCTTTGCCATTGTATAAAATGCTGCCTTCCTGCGGCCGGTATAGGCCTACCAGCAATTTCATTAAGGTAGATTTACCACTGCCGCTTGGCCCCACAAAGGCAATGGTTTCGCCCAGTTTAACATCAAAGCTGATATCGTTTATTGCTTTATGGCTGGCCGTTTCATGCTTAAAGCCCACGCCATTAAAAGCAAGTGTTTGTATATCGCCCAGGTGCAAAGGGTTGGCAGGTATAGCTTCGGGGGCTTTTTGCATCAGGTTGTGATAATTATTTAATGATGCCTCTGCCTCCCGGTAGCTGAGTAATATATTGCCAATTTCTTGCAGGGGGCCAAATATAAAAAACGAAAATATTTGCATGGTTACCAACTCATGCGGCGCCATGTATTTTCTAAAAATTAACCACATTAGCAGAAATAAAATAAACTGCCGCAAGGTATTTACAATGGTGCCCTGCAAAAAGCTGATGCTGCGGATGCGTTTTACCTTGGTAAGCTCCAGCTCCAAAATTTTATATGTATTATTATTTAATCGTTTTACTTCCTGGTCGGCAAGCCCAAGGCTTTTTACCAGCTCAATATTGCGCAAGCTTTCGGTAGTGGCACCAGCCAAAGCGGTGGTTTTGCCTACTATTTCTTTTTGAATGGTTTTTACTTTTTTACTAAGTACATTGGTTACAGTGGTAAGTAATACCACGCCGATAATATAGGCAAGCGGCACACTCCAATGTATATAAATGGCCGCATATACAAATACAAAACCAATACCTACCACAATGGCAAATAAGGCATTTAAAAAGTAGTTGATAAATTTTTCGGTATCCGTTCTTACTTTGGTAAGTATACTCAGCGTTTCGCCACTGCGTTGTGTTTCAAACTCCTGGTAGGGTAGCTTGATGGCATGTTTTAACCCATCAGTAAAAATGGTGGCGCCAAATTTTTGCATGATTACATTGGCAAAATAATCCTGAAAATTTTTGGCAATGCGGCTCACCATTGCCGTACCCATCGATAGCAGCAATATCATAAATACTGCATGGCTAAATTGTGCCCAACTCCAGCCATTGCCCGCTTTTTGCCGGTCAAATTCTTCCTCGGCCAGTTTAATAATTTTACCAAAAAGAATAGGGTCTACCAGTGAAAATACCACGTTGATGGTGGCCAGTAAAAGTGTAAGCGCTACCAACCATTTGTAGGGTTTGAGGTAACTGAGCAAAATTTTCATTGCAGTGGTTTTATATTGTATCGAAGTGTTTCGATGTGTCAAATATCATACTAAATAGCGGCAACTGACAAGATTACATGGGTACGAACAGTATAAAGTGCTTACCCATTATGGGTTTTCTGCATGTTGGTAAGGCTTAATTTGCATTACCTCCTCTTTTGAAAAAATAAAACTTAAGGGCACTTTGCCGTAAAAAGAAGCCCATTGGCTGTAGGTACTCGGTGGGCCAATAATAGCATCGCAGGCTGCAAGGCCATACAGGTCAACCATAAAATGGCGATTGCCGGTAAACAAACGTAGGCTGGCAGGATAGCTGGTTATATCCACCGTTTCGTTTGAGCAAATTAAAAAAGCACAGGATTTGCCGGTAGCATTTATTTGCGCTTGCACCTGCAACATTTTTTCGGCATATACGGCATCGTTATAATACCAGTTGCCATTATTGTAACGGGTATAGTCGCCCCGGCGGATATGTACACCTACAATCATATCAGCAACTGGCCTAATACTGCTCATTAATGCAGCTACCTCATCCCGGTATTGTTTTACGGGGGTAAAATACCGGCGGATGTCATCGCTGTGTTTTAAAAAATTTTCATGGTCTCTAAATACCCAACCTTCGGTAATCACTGTTTTGGTTTGGGCATTGGCAAGATATGCGGCATCCGTTAATACAAAGTTGACGTTGTGTCGGTCGTTGGTTTTAAAAATGCGGTACAACACGTAAAAAGGGGTAGTTGTAAAAAACCGGTGCGTAATATCTGCCCATAGCCTGAACAGGCGGCTAAAAATTCGGTCGGCCAAATGAAATTTAAAAATGCGGATGCTGATGCGATGGTTATCAAAGCGGTTGTTAGCAGTGGCCTCAAAGTAGGGGCAATACTCATCAAATTCAGGATTGTACAACGCATACTGGTGCTCTATGGCATTGGCAATAAAGTGGCCAAACAGGTAAATTCTGTTTGCCAATCTTCCGCCCTTATAGTTCATTATTACCATGCTGGTTGTATCATTTGGTTGTATGGCTGTATGCGGCAAAAATAACAAAACTGTCCATCAGTTATTGCCCGGTTTTTTATTGTTGATCAAACGAAGTGATAAACATATAAGCAGTTTTGTATTGCTGGTGGTGCAGGTAAAGGTTTAATAGTCTTTCGCCAATAAAACCAATAGCCCTGCCCTGGTAGCCATCCCGTTGTGCTGTCATTTGCTGTTGCATGGTAAACAAGATGGGAAATAGCCAGCTTAAATAATCATTCCAGATAGCGGGGCTGGCAATCATCATGTTGGCAAAACACATGGTGGTTTGGTTGCAAAATAGTTGCAGGCTTTGCTGGTAGTGGGGATAAAGCTGTAAAACAGTTTGCTTCATCAATGTCCAGTCTGCCTCAATATGGTCACGATGATAATGTGCTTCAATCGTAAGTATTTTACCCTTTTTTTTAGAAGCATATTTGGGTTTTTGTACGATGATATCATGCTGCTCCAATTGTTTTAAAATGTATGCTTTTAGCTTTTCATTTACTACTGCATCAATAGCAGCGGCAGTGGGCGGCTTACTTTGCAATTTACTTTTTGAAACAAAAGGATTGTGTACAGGGATAGAAAAATAGCGGCGGTAATGGCAAAGCCCCCAATAACTATTGTTATCAAAATGCATGTTTTTCCATATCCAGTATAAGGCCGTTAGTTCGCAAAATGCAGGGTTAAGTGCCGATATATGCTCACCCGTATCATCCCCCGCCATGGGCAGTTGTTGGGTAGCCAGTTGCCGGCCTGCTTGTATGGGCACAACAAAATCAACCGGTGGCTGATAAAATGGTTTGTGAAAAACACTGTACAAGGTAAGCTTGGCGGGCTGCATAGTATTTTGATTGTGCTGTAAAAATAGCAAGGCTTTGCTAACCCTGCAGGTGGTTAGATATTTGATTGCTGACTGCCTCGTTTAAATAAGGCTGTATGCTCCATTTTTTGCTAAACCATTTTTTATAAAAGGGCAATTTTTTATACCGCATTTTTTCCTGCATCAGCTGCATGGGTGGCGGGATGGCTTTAAATAGTTTCAGCAAGCTTTGTGCAGGTGCATTTGCCGGCAGTGCTGCAAAATACTGCTGCAGCAACAGGCGGTATTCTTTTAAATCCCAGTAATGAAACACCTGGTGGTTTGCGCCTTGTAAATTGCCCTGCTGCTGAAAGTAATAGCTAAACGAAAATTGCTCAACCGTATGTTTGGGAAACATAGGATATATTTTATCTGTTAAATCCAGTACCACTTTCAACAGGTAGCTGTGCTGATCGTTTATGCCCAGCACACCGGCATTCCACATGGCTATTTTTTGAGGCTCTTTAACAGCACCGTTTGTTGTGGCAACCGTATGGGTATTAAAAAAGCGTTCCCATTTTTTTAATACAATACTATTTTTTTTGCCGAGGTTGCCCTCGTACTCATGCATCAGCAAGCAGTTGTTTTCAATTTTTTCAAACAAAGCCTGTATCGGGGCAGTGCAATAAGTGTCTGTATCAAAGTATAAAACAGCGCCTGTATGGCTGCTGTAAAAGTGCAGCAGCATTTCTATTTTTACCCGGTGTACAAAATTGATAGCGCCCCGCCATTGCTGTATGCTGTGTGCCGTTAGCAATATTTGTTCGCTGTGTACAAACAATGCCAGCACGGGTTTAAAAAATGCTGGATCATCGGTATATAACACAACATTGTATTGCTCTATATCGGGCAGGGTTGATAGCTGCAATAATGCATACCGGCATTCGTTTTTTACACCCGTATTGCCATAAGCCTGAAAAAGAATGTTTCGTTTTTTTGTCACTGGTGCAAATAAGATTTTATGGGGGTGGATGAAACCTGGTATTGCTGGTTGATCATGGGTGGCTTATTAATAAAACCATTAATCTTTTTACCCGAAGTGGCATAGCCCAGTAAATGGTCGGCCACATAGCTTACCGGTGTTTGCATGTGCAATAATATATCGGCTGCCTGGTTAGTAATAGCATAGGCATGCGTACAAAAATGAAAACCTGCTGTAGCTAAATGGGCACTGTATGGGCTTGCATACAGGTGGTTGATTTGGGTATGATTGTATGTTTTTTTTAAACCAATGGCATACAAAAAATGGTACAGCATTTTCTTAAAAAAAGCATTGCCCGGCGGCTGATCGTTTTTATCAAAACCCAGGTACCATAATTGCCAGTTGGCAGGTAATTCGGCTACTGCCTTGCTAAAGCTGGCGAGGGCAGTTTTGTCTATTACTACATCATCTTCCAGTATCAGTACTTTTTGATAACCATTTTTCACCACATCCTCGTACATCATGCGGTGGCTGATGGCACAGCCCATTTCTCCAGGCCGCATATCCTTTCCGGTAAGGTGGTGCTGGCGGGCTAATGAGGGGTTAAACAAATTATCTTGTTGCAACTGTGGCAGGTTAAGCGATGTTTTATCGGCACCATACCACCAGCTGTAATTTAAGCCCTGCAATTCGTTGGCAATATGTGCATGCCTGTCGGTAGCCCTTTGCAGGGTAAGCACATATATTTTGTCAAAAAAAACATTTAATGGTTCAAAAATCATAATGGTATTGTTAACCAGCCCAGCCTTCCCTGTCTAAACTTCGGTACTGGATGGCTTCGGCCAGGTGCTCTGCTTTAATATCTGTGCTGCCCCAAAGATCGGCAATGGTTCTGCTCACTTTTAATATTCTATCGTAAGCCCGGGCAGAAAGGTTTAGTTTTTCCATGGCAATTTTAAGCAGGTTTTGCGATGCATTGTTTATTACGCAAATTTCTTTCAGCATTTTGCTGCTCATTTGGGCATTGCAATAAATGCCATTGCTATCCTTGTATCTTTCTGCTTGCAAGTCCCTGGCTTTTATTACCCGCTCTCTTACCTGCTGGCTTTTTTCGTATGGGCGGGTTGAGGAGAGCTCGCCAAAATCTACCGGGGTTACTTCTACATGCAGGTCTATCCTGTCTAGTAAAGGTCCGGATATTTTGTTAAGATATTTTTGTACAGCACCGGGCGGGCAGGTGCATTGCTTAACAGGGTGATTAAAAAAGCCGCAGGGGCAGGGGTTCATACTGGCTATCAGCATGAAGCTGGCCGGAAAATCAAGCGCCACTTTTGCCCGGCTGATGGTAACCCTTCTCTCTTCCATCGGCTGCCGCATTACCTCCAGTACGGTTCTTTTAAATTCGGGCAGCTCATCTAAAAACAATACACCATTATGGGCCAGCGAAATTTCGCCAGGTTGTGGATTGCCGCCGCCACCTACCAGTGCTACATCACTGATGGTATGGTGTGGTGATCGGAATGGCCTTTTAGAAATAAGTGTGGCATTTTCGGGCAGCTTGCCTGCCACGCTGTGTATCTTGGTTGTTTCAAGCGCCTCGTATAAGTTAAGGGGCGGCAGTATGGTGGGCAGCCGTTTGGCAAGCATGGTTTTGCCTGCACCCGGCGGGCCAATTAAAATGGCATTATGGCCACCCGCAGCCGCAATTTCTAAAGCCCTTTTTATATTTTCCTGGCCCTTTACATCACAAAAATCAATTTCAAAATCGCCCTGTGCTGCCGCAAACTCTTCACGGGTGTTTACCACTACGGGTTGCAGGCTTTGCTCATCTTTAAAAAATTGAATAACCTCTTTAAGGTGCGATACACCGTATACTGCCAGGTTGTTTACCATAGCAGCTTCCCGGGCATTTTGTTTGGGTACAATTATGCCTTTAAAATTTTCTTTGCGTGCCTGTATGGCAATGGGCAGGGCACCTTTAATAGGGCGTACTTCACCATCCAAACTTAGCTCGCCCATTATTACATAGCGTGCAATCAACTCTGCATTTTCTAGCTGTTCGCTGGCGGCTAGTGTGCCAATGGCAATGGGCAGGTCGAATGCCGTACCACTTTTACGAATATCGGCAGGGGCCAGGTTTACAATCAGCCGGGTACGGGGCATAAAGTATCCATTGTCTTTTATGGCACTTTCTACCCTTAGCATACTTTCTTTTACAGCACTATCTGGCAGGCCTACAATCAACGCATCGGGCTTGCCCTGGTTGTTGATGTTTACCTCCACCGCAATGGTGATGGCTTCTACGCCATACACCGCACTGCCAAATGTTTTAACTAGCATTAAAGGGGTATTGTTTGTGGGTTAAAGGTACACTATGTGTAAAATGGATCATCCCATTGAAAATACATATTTAAATTAATTGCCAACAGCTTTTTTAGCTTATTTCCTGCATCTCTACTAATTTTTTATAAAAGCCATTGAGGGCTACCAGGCTTTCGTGGTTGCCTCTTTCAATAATTTCGCCTTTTTGCAACACAATAATTTCGTCTGCATTTTTAATGGTGCTCAGGCGGTGGGCAATTACAATGGATGTACGTTGCTGCATCAGGTTATTTATAGCATCTTGCACCAGGCGTTCGCTTTCTGTATCCAGTGACGAAGTGGCTTCATCTAAAATAAGTATGGGTGGATTTTGTAAAACTGCCCGGGCAATGGTTAAGCGCTGGCGCTCGCCACCACTTAACTTGCTGCCCCTGTCGCCAATATTGGTTTGATAGCCCTGCTCTTTATTGCTGATAAAATGATGGGCATTGGCTATTTGAGCGGCCTGCGTAATGGCATCAATAGTAGCATGGCTGTTACCCAGCGCTATATTGTTGGCGATAGTATCGTTAAATAAAATGGGCTCCTGTGTTACAAAGCTCATTTGCTGGCGTAACGATTGCAGGCTATAGTCTTTAATATTAATGCCGTCTATTAAAATTTCGCCGCTACTAACATCATGAAAACGGGGCACCAAATCGGCCAGGGTAGATTTGCCAGCCCCCGAAGAGCCCACCAATGCAATGGTTTTGCCTTTTTCTATTTCAAGATTGATATTGTTAAGCACCACTTTGTCGTCGTATTTAAAACAAACATTTTTAAATACAATGTTGTGATTAAAACCGGTAAGTTGTTTTGCGCCAGGTTTATCCTCAATAACTATCGGAGCATTTAATACTTCTTCCACCCGGTCGATAGCGCCCAGGCCACGCTGTATATTACTGATGGTGTTAGATAAATTTTTAGCAGGGTTGATGAGCACTCCAAATACTGCAATAAAAGTAAAAAGGTCTGATCGTTTTAAATCGCCGCTTTCGCTAAATACCAGGTAACCGCCAATGAATAAGATGCAGCATAAAACGGCCACCCCCATTGCTTCGGTAAGAGGGCTGGCAAGGTCACGGCGCCTTGTCATGGCATTTAATACCGCAAATATTTTTTTATTGCCGGCTTTAAATTTATCCATCATTTTATCCTCAGCAGTAAAGGCTTTAATTACTTTAATGCCACCCAGGGTTTCTTCTACATGGCTGAGGCTTTCGGCAGAGGCAATGCTGTAATCAATACTTTGTCGCTTAAGGCGTTTGCTTAGCCGGCCAATAATTAATGCGGTAACAGGTAATAATATTAGCAGGGCCAGCGAAAGCCGGGGGCTTAGGTACACCATGTAAATAAGGTAAGATAAAATGGTAAGCGGATCTTTTATTAAACCTTCCATGGCCATTACGATGGATGATTGTATCTCACCAATATCTCCCATCATCCGGTTCATTAAATCGCCTTTTTTTTGTTCGGTAAAAAATCCAATGGGCAACTTTAATATTTTATCGTACATGCGTATGCGGAAACCCGATAGTATATTGTTGCGTACCGGTGTGGAGATATAATAAGACAGGTAGCGAAAGGTATTGCTAAGCAGGTTGCTGATTACAATAATGATGCATACCATACCCAGTGCATACAGCGGACCGTTATTATCCCTCATATGCTGTATGCTGTTTACCAGCCCGCCTACGGCTTTGGAGTTGATGGGTACATTATTGTCGCCATTAATAATCAGTTGCATAAACGGCGATAGCATACCCAGGCTGGCAGCCGAAAAAAATGTAGCTAATAGTGAGCAAATGATATAAAAAGCCAGCTTGGCTTTGGGTATTTGTATGTAACGAAAAATTCTGAAAATATGCTTCATCCAGTGCAGTGGCCTTTATTTGTGCAAGGCATGGTTGCAAATGTACGGGCATTCTGTAAAATGGGTTGGGCAATTGTAGCCGGGTACTGTTAAAGCTTTTGCAGCATATCTACCACCCCTTCGTTTTTTAATATCAGGTAGCCCAGCCTGTCGTTACTAATGCCATCTTTTAACTGGTAGTTAAATTGCAGCTGATCGTTGTGTACACCGGTTTCAAAATAGTTGAAAATAATGTTGGAGTGCTGTCGCAGCGGCTCGCCAATTTCGTACAGGTGGGTAGATACAATAAAGGCGCTATTGGTAATTTTTAAAAAGCCTTCAATTACGGCTGAAGAGCATTTCATGGCATCTTGCACATTGGTGCCTTTAAAGAGTTCATCAATCAGTATCAGCCAGTTTCTTTTATCAGCAATTTTTTGTACAGTAGCCTTAATGCGTTGCACCTCGTTAAAAAAATAGCTTTCGCCTTTTACAATATTATCCATCACATTTATATTGCTCAATAGCCCATCAAACACACTAAGCTGCATTTGCTGTGCAGGCACGCCCATGCCAATATGAGCCATAAATACGGCTGTGCCTACCGATTTTATAAAAGTGCTTTTGCCGGCCATATTGGCGCCGGTAAGAAATAAAAAATTTTTATCTGGGTTTAGCACCACATCATACGCTACGGGCTGCTGCAGCAGTGGGTGGTATAAGCCTTTTACCTGCAACAAGGGTTTTTGCTGCGCTGTAAAGGATGGAAAAACCAGGTTGAAATTTTTAACGGCCATCGCCATGCCATACCAGGCATCCAGCCGGTAATAAATATCCAGCAGGTCAATCATATTTTGCCGGTAGCGATACCGTAAAAAATGTGCCAGCGCCAGTTGCTTGTTAATAGGCATCGCTACCGATTTTGGGTATTGTGTTACAATATCAAATTGTGGTTTGTTTAAAATTGCCTGGGCGCTTTCCAATATTTTTTTTAGTGGCTCGGGGCTTTGTGGTAACAAAAAATATTGCAGCATTTGTTGCATGCCTTTAATAAAATCAAATGCATGCTCGGCAGAATATTTTACAAAAGAAAAATCGGGGCCATGCAGTAGCTTGTAAGCAAGGGCGCCCATGGCCGAAGGATTTTCGGGTATTTCATCAATGGTGGCCAGGTAAAATTTTTCTATCACCATTACAGATCCATTGCTTATTTGTGGTGGCCAGTGCGGATGCTGTTGTATTATTAATTGGAGGGTTTGCTGCACACCCTGTATTTGCTGGATAGATTTTAGCGGAGTGCAAAAGTTTTGCAGCAGTTTTTGTTTGCCCCCGGCAGTTTGGCAAAAGTTTAATTTATTGAATACAGAAAAATCGTCTTCAATATTTAGTATCGATAGGTCGGCAAGTGTGGTATTGTCTGTTTCCATGCAGTTGTAAGGTTAGCTCCTGTCAAATAAAATTCTTTTTCCTTTAACAGATTCATCCCAGGCGCCGTTTCCATACACCAACTGCCCGTTTACAAAAGTTTTACGGATGCTGGCGGGTACCGTAAATCCCTCCAGCGGGCTCCAGCCGCAGCGGTATAAAATATTTTCTTTGCTAATTGTTACGGGGCTATTCATATCTGCCACCACAAGGTCGGCATAGTATCCTTCTTTAATAAACCCCCTATCTTTTACCTGGTAAATAATGGCATTGGCATGGCACATTTTTTCTACCACTTTTTCAAGGCTAATCCATCCTTGCTTTACGTAGTGCAGCATTACGGGCAAAGAGTGTTGTACAAAAGGTATGCCTCCATGCGCCTGCTCGTAGGGTACATTTTTTTCTTCGGGCAGGTGTGGGGCATGGTCGGTAGATATAGCATCTATCCGGTTGTCGAGTATGGCTTGCCACAATGCTGTTTTATTGTGAGGGGCTTTAATAGCAGGGTTGCATTTTATTTTATTACCCAGTGCGGCATAGTCGTTGCTGGTAAAGTGCAGGTGATGTACACAGGCTTCGGCAGTAATCCGCTTATCCTGCAAGGGCAGCATATTGCTAAATAACTGCAACTCTTTTTCGGAGGTGATATGCAATATATGCAACCGGCTATTGTGTTTTTTTGCCAGTTGAATGGCCGCCAGCGACGATTCAAAACAGGCGATATCGTCCTTTATAATCGGGTGGTCTGCCGCTGTAAGGGTTCTGTTTTCTTTTTTTATCCGCTCATAGTTTTCGTTCATTATCCGTTCATCTTCGCAATGGGTGGCAATCAGCAGTTGGCTTTCGCTAAACAACCGGTTGAGGGTTACAGGGCTATCCAGCAAAAGGTTTCCGGTGGAGGAGCCCATAAATATTTTAATGCCGCATACTTCATTTTTTTTGTTATTGGTAAGCAGTGCCTCCTCGGCATTATCATTGCTGGTACCCATGTAAAAAGAAAAATTTGCCAACGAACTGCTGGCGGCAATGGCAAATTTTTCTTCCAGCAAGGCCTGTGTAAAAGTAGGCGGTATGGTATTGGGCATATCCATAAAGCTGGTAACGCCACCGGCTACCGCTGCTTTAGATTCGGAGTAAATGCTGCCTTTGTGTAGCAGGCCCGGCTCTCTAAAATGTACATGGTTGTCAATTACCCCCGGCAGCAGGTATTTGCCCTCGCCGTTTATTTCTTTAACAGCCCCTTCGGTTGAAATAGAGGGTGCAATTTTTTCAATTCTTTCGCCGTTAGTGAGCACATCGGTGCTGGTGATGCAGCCTTCATTCACTACCTGTATATTTTTAAAGAGGTATTTTTGCATAACTTGAATTCGATTACTTAAAGAAAACACAACAATCTGATGCAAATTATTAAAAGCTCACTCAAACTGATATTTTTTATTTTTCCCATTACGGCAGGTGCCCAAACCACCTACCTGCAGCAGGGTGATAAAGCATACCAGTTGCTGGAGCGGATGGAAATAAAAAGCCAGAAAAATGTTTTGCTCAATTTTTCAACTATCCGGCCATATAGCCGCAAAGCCCTTGTGCCGGTGATGGAGCAACTGGATAGTGCGGCTAAGGCAGGTAGCAGCACAGATAGCGGCTGGGTAGCATTAACGAAAACCGACCGGCATAACATACATAGTTTTTTGATGAACAATTCCGAATGGGTTAAGGGCGATAAGCAAAGCTTTATGAGCCGTAAGCCCATTTTTAATGCACTTTATAAAACCAAGCCTAATCTTTTTGAGGTGAATGAAAAGGATTTTTTCCTGGCAATTAACCCGGTATTAAATATTACCTATGGCAAAGAGTCGGGCACCGAAGAAAGTGTTTTTTTAAACAGCCGGGGTATTACTGCCCGAGGGGTTATTGCCAATAAAATTGGTTTTTCCACCACCATTACCGATAACCAGGAGCGTGGGCCACTTTTTTTTAGAAACCGGGTTACGGCTTTTGGTGCAGTACCGGGGTATGGGTTTTATAAATCATTTAAATCTACCGGGGTAGATTATTTTGATGCCCGGGGTTATATCACTTTTAACGTAACTAAGTATATCGATGTACAGTTTGGGCACGATAAAAATTTTATTGGTCATGGGCACCGCAGCCTGTTTTTAAGTGATTGGGGCAACAGTTATTTGTTTCTTAAGCTCAATACCCGGATATGGAAATTTAATTACCAGAATATATTTATGGAGCTGATGCCCCAATGGAAAAAAACAAGCGACAATGTAATTGACAGAAAATACCAGGCATTGCACCACCTGAGTTTTAACCTATCTAAATCTGTAAATATTGGTGTATTTGAAGCCATCACTTTTGGCCGGCGCAATCATTTTGAATTTCAATACCTCAACCCCATAATCTTTTTGCGGCATATAGAGGGCTCGGTGGGTAGCCCGGATAAAGCCAAAGCAGGCTTTGATTTTAAAGCAAATGTTGCTAAAAGGCTGCAGTTTTACGGACAGTTTTTGCTCGACGAATTTGTGCTGGGCAAATTACGCAACGACCCCACCAATTATGTAAACAAGTACGGGTACCAGTTAGGCGTTAAATATGTAGATGCTTTTGGTATTGCCAATTTAGATTTACAGGCAGAAACCAACCGGGTACGTCCATTTGTATATTCTCATAGGGATTCTGTATCAAATTACACCCACTACAATCAGCCAATGGCGCATCCGCTGGGCGCCAACTTCCAGGAGTTTATAGGCATATTACGTTACCAGCCTGCTGCCAAATGGTATATTTATGCCCGGGGAATTTATTATTACCAGGGGCTTGATAGTGCAAGGCTAAATTTTGGCAGCAATCCATTTAGATTATACAACCAGGGTAAGCCGCTGGTAAACCCTGCCGACCCTAACTCTCCCCAAAGAGAAACCGGCTACTATGTGGGCAGTGGTGCTAAAGCCAATTGCTTTAATGCTTTGGTGCAAGTAAGCTACGAGATAAAAGAAAATGTTTTTTTTGATGTAACCTTACAGCACCGGTCATACAAAATAACCAGCCAAAACATTAATACCAGTAATACCTTAATAATGGCTGGGCTACGCATCAATCTATTTAAAAGAGCCTACGATTTTTAAAATACTACCATGGCATTTACTTACCTGGCATTAGGCGATAGCTATACCATTGCAGAGGGTTGCCTGCTAACGGAAAGTTATGCCTACCAGGCAGTGCAGCAGCTACGTAATAATGGGATAGAGATTAGTGCGCCAGAAATAATTGCTAAAACAGGCTATACCAGCAGCGAATTATTGGCTGCCCTGCAAGCCGTTACATTACTGCCTGCATACGATATAGTAACGCTATTAGTGGGCGTAAATAACCAATACCGTGGCCTTGATATAAATGAGTTTAAAAACGAGTTTTTAGTATTGCTAAAACGAGCGATACAATTAACGGGCAATCGCAGCCAATCGGTAGTGGTATTATCAATACCCAATTGGGGTGTTACACCATTTGCATCGGGGCAGGATGGTCATAAAATTACAGCTGAGATTGAGGCTTACAATGGTATTTGTGAGGAGGCTGCTTTGTTAAATAATTGTAATTATATAAACATAACAATGGCGCAGGCAGCCCGCTGCAAAATAGATGGTTACCTGGCGGCAGACGGTTTGCATCCTTCCGGCAAGGAGTACACTAAATGGGCCAGTTTGCTCAGTGAAATAATCAGCAGGCTACTGCCTAACACTTACCCGTAAGTGCACAGGAGTAATAAAATTTTATAGGTATTTTTTGTTTTTTAAAAAAAAGTTGTAAGTTACAATATCATCTAATCCTCCGATTAACCGCCTACCAATCAACCTCAGGTAAATTTTAGTTACAGCCGGTAAAAGTATCGGCACGTTAAGCACAATTGTTCACTTAAAACAAAAGAAGATGAAAAAACTATTTTTTCTTGCATTGATTACTGTAAGCGTAACAGCAAAAGCACAGGTTTTATCTATTGGATTAAAAGCAGGCGCAAACATTAGCAACTTTACTGGCACCCCGGTTGAAAATGTTTCAAAAAAAGCCTTGGTAGGTTTTTACGGTGGTGCATTTTTTAATATCTGGATTGCTAAAACATTTTCTATCCAGCCCGAGGCTTTAATTTCTACACAGGGTGCCAAAATTGAAAACGCCGGGCAGTCAGAAAATTTAAAACTTACTTATTTAAGTGTACCGGTAATGCTTAAATTCCGCTCTATGGGGGGCTTTTATTTTGAGGCTGGGCCACAGTTTGGTTTTAAGATTAGCGATAATAACGACGACGAGGATTTTGATTATAAAGGGCTTGATCTTGCAGCAGGGGTGGGCTTAGGATACCACGGCAAAGGTGGCTTTGGTATTGGTGCCCGTTACCTGGCAGGCTTATCTAAAGTGGGTGATTTTGATCCCGGTGAAGGCATTAACCCTGATTTTAAAAATAGCGTAATTCAAGTAGGCGTATTCTTTACATTGGGTACCCCTAAAAAATAATTGCTTTACTGCATAAAAAAGCAGGTTGTATTTACACAACCTGCTTTTTTATGCCTGCCTGTTATGGTTGCTATGCTGGTATTGGCGTTTAATTACTATACTTGCAGCAATGAAAAAAATTGTTGAACCATTCGCCAAAGGATTTACGTTAATCGTACTGCTGGCATTAATTGTAATAGTATCTGTATCTTTTATGGCAGCGCAAAAAGATAAAAATTTTGATGAGGGCAGTCGCTGCGGCAAACAAATGAGCAGCAAGGCCAATGGGGCCAAAAGCCATTTTTTTGGTATCAGTTGTAACAATTGCCATGGTGTAAAGGCAGATAAAGCAGACGGATGTTTTAGTATCTCTGGTTCGGTATATGATGAAGCCCGGGCCAGGATACATAAAAACCCAGTAATAAAATTGTATACTGAGCAGGGTGCCAAGGGCAAATTGGTGGCTGTATTGTATGGTGATGCCAATGGCAACTTTTACAGTACACAAAAAATTGATTATTCGCAGGGATTATACCCCTCGCTATATGGTACACCCGGTACCCGTGAACCCGAAAAACACATGACCCGGATGACTTTTACCGGCGATTGTAACAAATGCCATGGCAAAAATGTAGAGGCCCTGGGTATTGATTAACCTTTGGCAAACTAATGGTTTTGGGCCGGTAGTAGCTGTTAGTTATGCCTAATCATTTAATTGGGCACAATGCCGGCAACGGGGTTCGTACACATCTTTTTCGCCCAACAGCACCTGTCCTTCGGTTTTTGTTTTTCGATAACTGATGTTGGCAATATTGCCACAGCGGGAGCAGATAGCGTGCAGCTTGGTAATATAATCAGCAATAGCCAGCAGGTTTGGCATGGGGCCAAATGGTTTGCCTGTATAGTCCATGTCAAGCCCGGCCACAATTACCCTTATGCCCTGTAAAGCAAGCTGCTCACACACATTTACAATTTCACTGTCAAAAAACTGGGCTTCATCAATCCCCACCACATCTACATCCGAGGTGAGCAGTAGTATGTTTTGAGAACTATCTACAGGAGTGCTTTGTATAAAATTAGTGTCGTGGCTTACTATCTTACTTTCATCATAACGGGTATCAATAGCCGGCTTAAATATCTCCGCCTTTAAGTTGGCAATTTTTACCCTTTTTAACCGGCGGATCAACTCTTCTGTTTTGCCGCTAAACATACTGCCGCATATTACTTCAATCCAGCCTCTTTTTTCGCCGGTTAAACTTGGTTCAATAAACATTAAATGATGATTTTAAAATACTGTTTGTAACTTTAATGCAACGATTGCAAAGATTATAGTTTTGGGGGATTAACCAAAACTAAATTTGGGCAAGTTATTTTCCACAAAAAAAATTACGCCGCATTTTATGGAAAGAGTGGAAACACTTTTGCAACAACTGCAACAACAATTTACAAACGGGGCCAGCACGGGTGAGTTATTGTTAACCAGCCAACTGCTGCAACAGGAGTTAATGCACCTGCAGCAGCAGCAACCTTTGGCGCCAACAACGCCTGTAGTGGTAGCTATGCCCTTTACAGTGCCGGCGCCACAGCCTGCAGCAGTCACCCAGCCCATAACAGCAGCACCTGCAACAGAAGAAAAAATTATTGAAGTATTAAAAATAGATGAGGCAGAGGTAGAAGCCGAGTTGGAAGAAATTAAACGCAATGCTGCCCTTATGCAGCACATGAGTGTAAAAAGCAAGCCTCAATTGTTGTTTGATATGGCGGCTGATGACATACCCACCCTGGCACGCCAGCAACCCCCGGCTGCAAAAGAAGTAAAAGACACGATGCCTGCTGCTGATACTCCCTCATTAAATGATATTTTAAAAACACCAGTTGCAGAGCTAGGCACCAAGCTTACCGATGCTCCGGTAAAAGACCTTAAAAAGGCCATTGGCGTAAACGACCGTTACCTCTTTATCAATGAACTGTTTCGTGGAGACGAGGCTATGTATGAGCGTAGTATAAAAACCATTAATGGGTTTTCTATTTTTCCCGAAGCCGAATACTGGATACGCAGGGAGCTAAAAACCAAGTTGGGCTGGACAGATACCGATAGTACGGTTGCACATTTTGATCAGTTGGTTAAAAGGCGTTTTTCCTGAATATACTGTACAATGGCGCCGGTGGCCCCAGCACCCATATATACAAATTGGCGGGCAGCCTGGCTTTTTTGTTGTAATAAAGCCTTATCCTGCCAAAGTTCGTTTAGTACTTTTTCCAGCTCCAGGGCATTGTTAATACAAATGCCGGCACCAGTTTCCACCAATCCAACTGCTTCGCTAAATTTTTCGTACACAGGGCCATGTATCACCGGTTTGCCATATACAGCCGCCTCCAGCACATTGTGTATGCCCCCGGCATTAAAACCACCGCCCACATACGCAATATCGGCATAATGATACAGGCGGGATAGCATGCCAATATTGTCAATAATCAACACATGATGTGGCATGCCAGCTATGCTTTCGGCGGGCAGCTGTACCAGTTGTGAGTAAAGGATACATTCGGTAAACACTTGTTGTACAGCTTTAATATTACCAGCATCCACCTCATGCGGCGCAATAATAAATTTAATTTCAGGATGGTTTTTTACATAATGAATCCATTCTGCCTCATCATCTTCCCAGGTGCTGCCCGCTACAATTACGGGTTGGCCGTTGCAAAAATGTGCTATCAGTGGCAATGGATTAAAATTTTCTGCAATTTCAATCACCCTGTCAAACCGGGTATCGCCACAAAGGCTAACATTGCTGCTAAAGCCAAGGGTGCCTAGTAGTTGTTTAGATGCTGCATTTTGCACAAAAAAATAACTAAAACTGGTAAGCATCTCTCTCCAAATACCGCCATACCATTTAAAAAAAGGCTGGTGGGGTCTAAAAAGCGCCGAAACCAATAGCACCGGGATATTTCTTTTTTTTAAAGCAGTAAGGTAGTAATACCAAAACTCGTATTTAACCCAAATAACCAATGTAGGCTGCAGGCGGTTAATTAATTGTTGAGCATTGGCCTTGGCATCCATGGGTATATAAAAAACAATATCGGCCAGTGCATAATGCTTCATTACCTCGTAGCCCGATGGTGAAAAAAAGCTCAGCATAATATAGCTGTGGGGGTATTGTTGTTTTATTTTTTCTATCAAGGGGCGGCCCTGTTCAAATTCTCCCAGGCTGGCGCAATGTATCCAAATACGGTTAGCGGGGGTGGGGTTAACAAGGGGTAGTTGTTTGCGCCCTTGTACCCATAATGTTGCCTTGGGGTTCCACAGCGATGCAATGCGGATACCTGACTGGTATAGAAGAACAAACAAGTGGTAAAATGCTTTTCCCAAGGTTTTTATTTGATAACAAAGCTAACCGCATTTTAGCTAAAATGGCTGTAGCCAAGCAACTGTAATTTCAAAGTTGGTTCTAAAGTGGTAATCATTATCTTTGCCCACGCAAAAAAAGTAATATGAGGCCACTACAAATGGTTGATACCAAAACCCAGTACCATCACATTAAAAATGAGGTGGATGCAGCGGTTTTGGAAGTGCTGCAAAGCTCCATGTTTATAGGTGGTAAGGTAGTAAATGATTTTGCAGATAACCTGGCCCGGTACAACGGGAGTAAGCATGTGATACCTTGCGCCAATGGTACCGATGCATTGCAAATAGCCATGATGGCATTGGGTTTACAACCCGGAGATGAGGTAATTACCCCATCGTTTACCTATATAGCCACGGTAGAAGCGGCAGCCATTCTTGGGCTAAAACCCGTATTTGTAGAGGTAGATAAACACACGTTTTGTATGGATGCGACAGCGCTGGAGCAAGCCATCACGCCCAAAACAAAAGCTATTGTGCCGGTGCATTTATACGGGCATGCAGCAAATATGGAGCAAATAATGGCCATCGCCCACAAGCATCATCTTTATGTAATAGAAGACAATGCACAGGCCATTGGCTGTAATTATACCTTTTGCGATGGTACTGTAAAAAAAACTGGTTCAATCGGCCATATAGGCTGTACATCCTTTTATCCTTCTAAAAATCTGGGTGCCTTCGGCGACGGGGGTGCAATATTTACAGATGACGATGCGTTAGCTGTACAATTAAAAATGATTGCCTCACACGGGCAAAGTAAAAGGTATTACCATGATGTAGTGGGTTGTAACTCAAGGTTGGATGCAATACAAGCCGCAGTGCTTGATATTAAACTAAGGCACCTGAATGCATATAATATTGCCCGTAAAAAAGCCGCTGATTATTACAGCCAGGCTTTTTCGGGTAACAAAGCTATCACCACGCCTTCCACTGCCTCATTTAGCAGCCATGTTTTTCACCAGTACACACTGGTGTTAAATGATGTAAACAGGGATGCCATGCATCAATACCTGGCCGAAAAGGGGATACCTTCTATGATTTATTACCCGGTGCCCTGCCATAAGCAACTGATGTTTGAAGCTTTTGGCGGAAGCAATTATCACCTGCCTGTTACAGATTGGCTTACAGAAAGGGTTATTTCATTACCCATTCATACCGAGCTAGACCAGGAGCAGCAGGATTTTATAATTGCAAATGTGTTGGCATTTACAAAACAGTAAACCATTCATTCTTGCATATGGATCAACCCCGGCAGATAAATACCGGGCAGTACGCTACTTGTGCGCTGCCGGCAACAACCGGGGATGCGCCAGTAAACAAACTATAAAACTAAACTCATGAAAATTGCTGTTGTAGGCACCGGTTATGTTGGATTGGTATCAGGCACCTGTTTTGCTGAAACGGGTAACCAGGTAACCTGCGTGGATATAGACCAGAAAAAAGTAGACAAACTTTCCTCTGGCCAAATAACCATTTACGAACCCGGGCTCGAAAAAATATTTTTACGCAACACTAAAGAAGGCCGTTTAACATTCACCATTTCTTTAGAAGAAGCAGTAGCAGATGCACAGGTAATTATGCTGGCATTGCCCACTCCACCCGGCGAAGATGGTAGTGCCGATTTAAAATATATTTTGGGTGTGGCCGATCATTTAGGCAAAATTCTTAAAGAATACAAAGTAATTGTAGATAAAAGTACAGTACCCGTTGGCACGGCCGATAAGGTAAAAGCTGCTATAGCCGCTAACGCCACGGTAGATTTTGATGTGGTAAGCAACCCCGAGTTTTTAAGAGAGGGTGTAGCGGTGGATGATTTTATGAAACCAGACAGGGTAGTAATAGGCACCACCAGCGACAGGGCAAAAAAAATAATGAACGATTTGTATGCTCCCTTTGTACGCCAGGGTAATCCATTGATTTTTATGGATGAACGTAGTGCAGAATTAACCAAGTATGCTGCCAACTCTTTTTTGGCTACCAAAATTACGTTTATGAACGAGATTGCCCGGCTGTGTGAACTGCTGGATGCAGATGTGGATATGGTTAGGCGGGGCATGGGTGCCGATGAACGAATTGGCAAACGCTTTTTATTTCCAGGTATCGGTTATGGTGGAAGTTGTTTCCCTAAAGATGTGCAAGCATTGGCCAAATCATCTAACAAAGTAAATTACCAGTTTAAAATATTGGATGCCGTAATGGATGTAAACGAAAAACAAAAACTGCATCTTATCCCAGCCATCAGCCGATATTTTAACAACGATCTAAAGGGTAAAAAAATAGCTTTATGGGGCCTGGCATTTAAGCCCAATACAGATGATATAAGAGAAGCACCCGCTTTATATATGATAGATGCTTTGCTGCAGCAGGGTGCCAGCGTAGCAACCTACGATCCCGAAGCAATGGGCAATGTAAAAAAACTGCTGGGCGATAAAATTTGTTTTTCCGACACCCAGTACGATGCATTGCAAGATGCCGATGCATTGGTAATTGCTACAGAATGGAGTGAATTTAGAACACCCGATTTTAATAAAATATCAGCCTTGCTAAAAAACAAAGTGATATTTGACGGAAGAAACCTTTTTGATTTAACCCAAATGGAAGAGCTAGGCTTTCATTATGTAAGCGTGGGCCGTAAAACAATTACCAGTGCCAGCTAGATAAACATCAGCCAATGCCAAACAAACGAATACTTATAACAGGCGCAGCAGGTTTTCTTGGATCGCATCTTTGCGACAGGTTTATTAAAGAAGGCTATCATGTAATAGGCATGGATAACCTGATAACCGGCGACCTGCGCAATATTGAACATCTTTTTAAATTAAAGGAGTTTGAATTTTATCATCACGATGTATCAAAGTTTATACACGTGCCCGGTAAGCTTGATTATATATTGCACTTTGCCTCACCCGCCAGCCCCATCGATTATCTTAAAATACCCATTCAAACACTAAAGGTTGGCTCATTAGGTACTCATAATTGCTTAGGATTGGCGTTGGCCAAAAATGCAAGGATATTGGTGGCCAGCACCAGCGAAGTATATGGCGATCCATTGGTACATCCCCAAAACGAAGAGTACTGGGGTAATGTAAATCCCGTAGGGCCACGTGGGGTTTATGATGAAGCCAAACGTTTTCAAGAGGCCATGACAATGGCTTACCATACCTTTCATGGTGTGCAAACACGAATCATCCGCATTTTTAACACCTATGGGCCAAGAATGCGATTAAACGATGGCCGTGCCCTGCCAGCATTTATTGGCCAGGCTTTAAGAGGCGAAGACCTTACCGTATTTGGCGATGGCAGCCAAACCCGTAGCTTTTGTTTTGTAGATGATTTGGTAGAGGGTATATACCGCTTGCTGATGAGTGATTACGTTAACCCGGTAAATATTGGTAACCCAGATGAAATATCGCTTAAAGAATTTGCGGAAGAAATTATTAAGCTTACCGGTACAACCCAAAAAATTGTGTACAAACCATTACCGGTAGACGATCCTAAACAACGGCAGCCCGATATAAGCAGGGCAAAGCAAATATTGGATTGGGCGCCCAAAGTAAGCCGGGCAGAGGGTTTAAAAATTACTTACGATTATTTTAAATCGCTGCCCCACGACGAATTGTACAAACTGCCAAAAGAATTTGAAAGCAGGAAATAATTAACATACGCATTTAAAAACTATAAATCACACTCCCAACATGTACCAGGATTTAATTGATAAAAAGAAAAAATTAGCGGTAATAGGGTTAGGCTATGTGGGTTTGCCCATAGCGCTGGAATTTGCCCGTAAAATAAAAGTAATTGGCTTTGATATAAATGCCAAAAGGGTGGAGATGATGCGTAACAGCATAGACCCCAGCCAGGAGCTGGAAAAAGAAGCATTTGATGGATGTGATATAGAATTTACCAACGATCTGGATGTATTGCGCCAGGCCAACTTTTTTATTGTGGCCGTACCCACTCCGGTGGATGAACACAATGTGCCCGACCTTGTGCCGGTACAGCGTGCCAGCGAAACCATCGGTAAAGTGATAAAAAAAGGCGATTATGTAGTTTTTGAAAGCACCGTATACCCCGGCTGCACCGAAGAGGATTGCCTGCCCATTATCGAAAAATTATCTGGGCTTAAAAATATTACCGATTTTAAACTGGGCTATTCACCCGAAAGGATTAACCCAGGAGATAAAGAACATACACTGGCAAGAATTGTAAAAGTAGTAAGCGGCTGCGATGCAGAGTCGCTTGAAAATATTGCTAAAGTGTACGAGCTGGTAGTAACAGCGGGTGTGCACCGGGCATCCAGCATCAAAGTGGCAGAGGCTGCTAAAATTATTGAAAATACCCAACGAGACCTCAACATCGCTTTGATGAATGAGCTGTCTATAATCTTTGATAAAATGAATATCAATACCTACGAAGTGCTGGAAGCTGCAGGCACCAAATGGAACTTTTTAAAGTTTCAGCCCGGCCTGGTGGGTGGCCACTGTATCGGGGTAGATCCTTACTATCTTACCTACAAATCTAAAGAGCTGGGTTACGATAGCCAGGTAATATTGGCCGGCAGGGTAATTAACGATGGTATGGCAGGCTATGTAGCCAAAAAAGTATTGCAGCATATCATCCAAAACAATGGCAATGTAAAAGATGCCAAAGTGCTGGTAATGGGTGCTACTTTTAAAGAAAACGTAAGCGATATCCGTAATAGTAAAGTGGCCGATGTGGTAAAGGAATTAAAATCTTTTTCGCTGAATGTACACGTGGTAGACCCTCATGCCGAAAGTGATGAAGTAAAGCATGAATATGGTTTTGAGCTGGAGCCTGCTATTGGCAACGATTATGATGCAGTATTGGTAACCGTACCACATGCCGCATACAAACAAATGGACGATGCCTACTTTAGCAGCATCACCAAACACAATGCGTTAATTGGCGATTTAAAAGGCATTTACCGAAATAAAATAAACAGCAGAACATACTGGAGTTTGTAATTTTTTTTAACCAACACTACACAGCCACTTATGGCTGTTTTTTTTAAATGAATACCTTGTTTCATACCAAAGATATCAGCCAGTACAATTTTTTAGTAACTGGCGGCGCCGGTTTTATTGGAAGCCATATTGCAGAGTACCTGTTAAAAAACGGGGCTAACAAAGTAAGGGTAATGGATAATATGGCCAATGGCAAACAGTATAACCTGGATATATTACAGCAATACCCACAGTTTGAAATGATGCAGGCAGACATCAGGGATGCCGATGCCTGCCAAAAAGCCTGCGAGGGTATAGATTATATTAGTCACCAGGCTGCATTAGGCTCGGTGCCCCGTTCAATAAACGAGCCGGTATATTTTACTGAGGTAAATGTAAATGGCTTTGTAAATATGCTAAAGGCTGCCGTGGATAATAATGTAAAACAATTTGTATACGCCTCCTCTTCTTCGGTATATGGCGATGAGCCTACACTGCCTAAAATAGAGCAGCGTATAGGTAATTGTTTATCGCCCTATGCCCTTACCAAAAAAATTAACGAGCAATATGCTGCATTGTTTGCTGATGTGTATGGGTTAAAAACAATTGGATTTAGATACTTTAATGTATTTGGCCCAAGGCAAGATCCGGATGGGGCATACGCTGCCGTTATACCGCTTTTTGTAAAGGGCTTAATGCATCAAAC
>JBDKJT010000146.1:0-13695 GCA_039796475.1 Bacteroidota bacterium
GCAGGGATAGTTTTTAAGTTAATCCTTATCTTGCCGCCCTAATTGATACATGCATGAAGCAACTTTCCACTATTCTAAATATCGTTTTATTGATTGCCGTAGCCGTACTTTATTACCTGCACTATAAGGGCAACGACAAAAAAGTGATAAACAACCCCAGCAGCAACGTACATATAGACAGTTGTATTGGCGCCCCGGTAATTGCCTATGTTGACCTTGACTCATTAAATGCCCAGGTTACCTACATCCGAAACAAAAAGAAGGAGCTGGAAAACGAACAGCAAAACATAGCCTCCGAATACGAAAACGCCTATCGTGGCATGGAGAATGAAAAAAATAATTTTTTAAAACGAGGCAATGCCATTACACAGGCCGAGGCCGAAGAATTTCAGGGCAAGCTGATGCAAAAACAACAGCAAATTGAAAACAGCAAACAAAGCCGGGCTCAAAAGCTGGCCGAACGTGGCGCAAAAGTGATGGAAGAAATGCAGGCCAAACTAAAAGCTTTTTTAAACGAATATAACAAAGACAAAAAGTACACTTATATTTTCGCCACCGGTACCGGCCTCGATTATTTATTTTACAAAGACAGCAGCCGTAATATTACCAGCGATGTAATAAAGGGCCTCAACGAAATGATTGACAAAGAGCCCAAATAACTTTTACCACTAATTTTATTATCTTGAAGCCCCGTTATAAAACAACGGGGCTTTTTATTTATGTCTGCTACTTCCAATACAGAAACACCCGGCTTTAAAGCCTCCCTCAGCCTTTTTGATGCAACGATGATTGTAGCCGGATCGATGATTGGCTCCGGAATTTTTATTGTAAGTGCCGATATGCTAAAAGACCTTGGCAGCGCAGGCTGGCTGCTTACAGCATGGCTTATCACCGGATTTATGACGCTTACCGCCGCCTTAAGCTATGGCGAGCTAAGTGCTATGTTTCCTAAAGCGGGCGGGCAATATGTGTACCTTAAAGAAGCGTATAATCCACTCATAGGCTTTTTGTATGGCTGGAGTTTTTTTGCAGTAATACAAACCGGCACCATTGCCGCAGTAGGTGTAGGCTTTGCCAAATTTGCCGGCTATTTTTTTCCGGCACTTGCCTGGGAGGATGCCAATACTTTTACACTGGCCGGGCTTACCATCCACTATGCACAACTGGTGGCAATTGTGCTGATAATTTTTTTAACCTACATTAATACAAGGGGTATACAGGCGGGCAAAATCATCCAAACCATTTTTACCAGCACCAAACTATTATCATTATTTGGGCTTATTATAGCTGGCTTTATTGCTTTTAAGTGGGATGTATGGCAGGCCAACTGGCAAAATGCCTGGAGCATGCAGCATCTTACAAAAACCGCCACCGGTATTAATTACGAGCCCTTGTTAACCGGTGCTGCATTGGGTGCAATGGCTAGTGCCATGGTGGGCAGCATATTTAGCAGTGATGCCTGGAACAATGTAACTTTTATAGCCGGCGAAATAAAAAATCCCAAACGCAATATTGGCCTTAGCCTTTTTTTAGGTACCCTTATTGTTACCACTATTTATATACTGGCCAACGTGGTGTACCTGGCCACTGTGCCTGTAAATGAACTGGCTTTTGCTAAAGACAACCGGGTAGCCCTTAGCGCCTCCGAAGCAATTTTTGGCAGCAGTGGCACCATCATCATTGCCATCATGATTATGATATCCACCTTTGGTTGCAACAACGGCCTTATACTGGCTGGTGCCCGGGTATATTACACCATGGCCAACGATCGGCTATTTTTTAAACAAGCCGGCACCCTAAATAAAAACAGCGTACCCGAGTGGGCTTTGTGGATACAGTGCCTGATGACTTGTGCATTGTGCCTTAGCGGCAAATATGGCGACCTGCTGGATATGGTATCTTTTGTAGTAGTGATCTTTTATATTTTAACCATTGCCGGCATATTTATATTACGCAAAAAACGCCCCGATTTAGAGCGCCCTTACAAGGCATTTGGATATCCTGTGTTACCGGCACTGTATATTATAATGGCCATCAGTTTTTGTACCCTGCTTATCATTTACAAACCCCAATTTGTAAAATGGGGGCTGGCTATTACACTGGCAGGCATTCCTTTGTATTATCTTGCGGTGGCAAATAAAAAAACAGGTAATAATTCCTGATAACAACCATGAGTTTTAGTAACACGTGTAACAACATATTTAACCAGGCCATTGCACAATACCACGTAACAGATAGCGTGGATGCAGCAGACAACAACCCCTTTGCGCCTGGCAGTATTGAATTTTTACTGTACAAAAAAAATTGGATTGATACTGTACAATGGCACCTGGAGGATATTGTAAGAAACCCCGGCATCAACCCTGTGGAGGGCCTGGCCATTAAAAGAAGGATAGACAGCAGCAACCAGGAGCGTACCGATATGGTGGAATATATAGACAGTTATTTGCTGGATCAATACAAAACGATTACCCCTTTAAAAGATGCCAGCATTAATACCGAAAGCCCTGCATGGGCGGTAGACCGCCTATCGATACTGGCACTAAAAATTTACCACATGCAGGCAGAGGTAAACCGGGCAGATGCAGCCGAAAGCCACCGGCAAGCCTGTGCCGCCAAACTGGCCATATTGCTGGAGCAGCGTACCGATTTAGGAACCGCTATTGATGATTTGCTACAAGCTATTGCTGAAGGCAAAAAATACATGAAAGTGTATAAGCAGATGAAAATGTACAACGATCCGGCATTGAACCCGGTACTTTACCAGCTGGCAAGCAAATAAGCAATGATGGCCTGCAGCAGATGCTGTAAAATATTCACCAATAAAAAAGCCAAGTAATTTGCAACCGGTTAAGCACATACTGGTCATCCGTTTTTCGTCAATGGGCGATGTAGCCATGACGGTGCCTGTAATAAAAAATGTACTGGATCAAAATCCGCAGGTGCATATTACAGTACTTTCTGCTGCTTTTTTTGAGCCCTTATTTACCGGTATAGAAAGATGCCATTTTGTAGCCGCTCATTTAAAAACCACCCACAAAGGGCTGGCAGGTATTTACCGGCTAAGCCGTCAGTTACTGGCTGGCCGCCGTATAGATGCAGTGGCAGATTTGCACAACCTGCTCCGCTCAAAAATGCTGCGCTGTTTTTTAAAAACAAAGCGAATACCGGCAGCTGCTATTGATAAAGGCCGCAGGGCCAAAAAAGCACTCACCCAAACCAATAACAAAGTATTTACACAGCTTACCCCAATGCATGAGCGGTATGCTGCCGTATTTAGGGAGTTGGGCATTACGGTGGAGTTGGATAGCAGCAGCCCTGCCCTTAACCAACCACCTTTGCCTGCTGCAGCACAAGCCCTGTTTAGCAGCGGCACTAAAACAATTGGGGTAGCACCCTTTGCACAACACTCCGAAAAAATGTACCCGCTTGAAAAAACAAAAGCGGTAGTACAGCAACTGGCAAACAGCCACTACAGGGTTTTATTGTTTGGCGCCAAAGGCAGAGAGGCAGAGCTGTTACAGCAATGGTGCACAGAGATACCCAATGTACATGCCGTGGCCGGCACAGTTAGTTTTAAGGAGGAGCTGGCCATTATCAGCCACCTGCATGGCATGATAAGTATGGACTCTGCCAATATGCACCTGGCATCGCTGTATGCTGTACCCGTGGTAAGTATTTGGGGCGCCACACACCCTTATGCTGGTTTTTATGGCTGGGGGCAAGATGAAAATAATATTGTATCGGTAAACCTGTTTTGCCGTCCCTGCTCGGTATTTGGCAACAAACCCTGTTACCGTGGCGACCATGCCTGCATGCAGCAGGTAAGCGTACCTATGGTAGTACAAAAAGTACTATCGGTTATATAATTACAACACTTAAAAAGTACTTGGTATCAAAAAACATAGTTTTGGTCGCAACATTTGCAACCGCCTGCACACACAAAGGCATTACTTATTAACTTGCCCCCATGAGTAAAGCATGGTATTCAAAAAAGTGGGTAATAACCCTGCTGCACATTGTGGTATGGGTAGTGCTTTTTTCAATGCCTTACCTGCTGCGGCCCTCCTGGGGCGAAAACCGGCCCATCAACAAAAACAATACAGAGCCTGTATTGGTACACCTGCGTTACGCCCTTAACAATATCATCTACATCATCTTTTTTTACATCAATGCCAATATACTTTTACCAAAGTATATATTAAAAGGCCGGTACAAACAGTATGGGCTGGTGGCCGTGGGTTGTTTTTTGTTTATCATGTTTATGACATGGCTTACACTTTACATCCTGCTAAACGACCATCATTTTTACCTGCGTGGGCACTTACTATTTAACCTGTTTTTCTTTTTATTTATATTGGGTGGCAGTTTGGCTTATGGCATGATAAAAGAAAGAGCAAGAGAAGAGAGGGTATCCCGGGAAAAAGAAACAGAAAACCTGAAGACAGAATTATCCTTGCTGCGATCGCAGGCTAGCCCCCATTTTATGTTTAATGTATTAAACAATATGGTGGCGCTGGCCCGTAAAAAATCTGATTTACTGGAGCCATCGTTGATGAAATTTTCGTCGCTTATGCGTTATATGCTGTACGAAGCCGATGAAGAAAAAGTAGCATTGGAAAAAGAGATTGACTACCTGCAAAGCTATATCGATTTACAGCAACAGCGTTTTGGAAAAAATGTACAGGTAAATGTACAGATGGAAAAGCCAGCCATGCATTACGAGATAGAACCGATGCTGCTGATACCCTTTGTGGAAAATGCTTTTAAGCATGGTACCGGCATGATAGAAAATGCACAAATAGATATCATACTGCAGGCTACAGAGGGCAAATTGCATTTTAAGGTGAGCAACAAATTTGTACCCGGCTCTGTAGAAGTAAAAGATAAAACATCGGGCATTGGCCTTAGCAATGTAAAACGACGCCTGCAATTGTTGTACGACAATAAACATCAGTTACAAATAACCAAACAAGCCGACTGGTTTACCATTACACTCGATTTAAAATTACATTAATGCTTCGTTGTATTGCCATAGATGATGAGCCCCTTGCGCTTGAATTGCTGGAAGATAATATCAGCAAAGTACCATACCTGCAGCTGGTGGCCAGTTGCAGCAATCCTTTAGAAGCGATGAAACAGCTGCAACAGCAGCCGGTAGACCTTATTTTTTTAGATATACAAATGCCCGGATTAACCGGCCTGCAGTTTATACAAAGCCTTAGCAACCGGCCGATGATTATTTTAATAACCGCCTACGAAAAATATGCACTGGAAGGATATAACCTGGATGTGGTAGATTACCTTGTAAAACCGGTAGCAGTAGAGCGATTTGTAAAAGCCTGCAATAAAGCCTGGGAGCTGCATCAATTAAAAAACAGGCCAGCAGGCAGCTTGCCCTCCACGCCTGATTATATTTTTGTAAATGCCGATTACAGCCTGGTAAAAGTTGTGCTGGAGGACATCACCTGGATAGAAGGGCTAAAAGATTATATCCGCATCCATCTAAAAAATTCAAACAAACCCATCATTACCCGGATGACGATGAAATCGGTAGAAGAACTACTGCCAGTATCAAAATTTATACGTATCCACAAATCGTACATCATATCCATTGCAGCCATTACCTCTGTAAGAAAAACAAGTGTGCTTACAGGCAGCACCGAATTGCCCGTAAGCGAAACTTACCAGGATGCACTGGTAAAAATTACCGGCCGTCAGGGCTAATTACCACTCGTATTTAAGCATCATTTTTTATTTACCATCGGCCATCATTTATGATGGCATTACTGTGTATAAGCACTGCAGCAGCGGCACCCGGTATTCGTCGCAACATTTACCCCGTATATCTCAAATGGCTTTTTAGCGGCATGGCCATACAATAGTTTTGTACCACAAATAAAAAGATAGTTATGAAAAAGATTTTACTGATACTGCAACTAATGGTAATCGTTACCATCACTGCAAGTGCCCAGTTTCCGGGTGCCGGCGCTAAAGGCGGGCAGGCTGCGCCAAGCATTGGCCATGTATACGGCAAAATAACAGACGAAGCTGGTGCCCCTGTAAGCGGTGCTTCGGTAATGTTGTTACAAACCAAAATGGATAGTGCCACTAAAAAAAGAAAAGAGGTATTATTTAAGGGGCTTACCACTAAAGCCAATGGCGAATTTAGTTTTACCGACTTACCCATGTTTGGCCAACTAAAATTAAAGATATCTGCTACGGGCTATGTGGCTGCAGAGCAAGCTGTAGGCTTTGCAATGAAAATGGATGGCCAGCAAAAAACACCTGGCGAAACCGACCCCATGAAAGCCATGACAAGCATGATTAATAATTTTGATAAAGACCTTGGCAACATCAAACTTAAAACAGATGCTAAAGACCTGCAAAATGTAACCGTGGTAGCCAGCAAGCCATTGATGAAACTGGATATAGACAAAAAGGTTTTTAATGTAGATAAAAATATAGTGAGTGCTGGTGGTACTGCAGTAGACATTATGCGTAATGTGCCATCACTGCAGGTAGATATTGATGGCAATGTTACCCTGCGTAATGCATCGCCACAAATATTTATCGAGGGCAGGCCTACTACCCTATCGCTCGACCAAATACCGGCAGATGCCATTGAAAGCGTGGAGGTAATTACCAACCCATCCGCCAAATACGATGCATCGGGCGGCACTGCAGGCATCCTGAATATTATTTTAAAGAAAAATAAAAAGAACGGTTTTAACGGCAACTTACGGGCAGGCGTAGACAAAAGAGGCGCTGTAAATGGCGGTGCCGATTTTAGCCTGCGACAAAGCAAATTTAATTTTACCGCCAGTGGTATGCTCAATCAAAATAAATCAAGAACGAGTGGCACCACCGAAAGGGTAAACCTGTTTGACGACCCGGTTACCTCTATCTTTCAAACCAATAAAAACAGAACCGCCGGCGGCTTTGCTTTTGGGCGTGTAGGAGTAGATTATTTTGTAACCAACCGAACCACCTTGTCTTTATCAGGCATAAAAGTACATGGTGAGTTTAAGCCCACCGAAACCATTGGCATTAATACAGACAGCCTGTACAATGCTGGCAAATTAAGCAGCTACAGCGAAAGATACTCCACAGGCAAAAGGGAGTTTAATGCAAACGGTGTTCAGTTTGGTTTTAAGCAGCTTTTTCCTAAAGAGGGCGAAGAGCTTACAGCTGATGTAAATTATTTTTCAGGTAAAAACGAGGGCGACAACCTGTACATCACCGATTACTACAGTACTACCGGTGGTAATAAAACCGGCGATTTTCAGCAACAGGTAATCAGCAGTGGTACCAACCGTTTTTTAACCATGCAAACTGATTATGTAAAGCCGTTTAAAAATGTAAAGCTAGAAACAGGTGCAAGGGTGCAATTACGTAAGCTTACCAATATTAACGATAACTATGTACGCAACCCTTTAACCGGTGAGTTTGAATTGATACCTGCAGCTACCAGCAATTATAAAAATAACGACAACGTGTATGCTGCTTATGTTTCGGTTAGTGGCGCTAAAAAAGACTTTGGCTATAAATTGGGTTTAAGAGCCGAAAGCTCGGAGTATACCGGTACCCTGCTAAGCGACAACAGTACTTTTAGCAACAACTATCCCATCAGCTTGTTTCCATCATTGTTTTTAAGTCAGAAACTTAAAAACAAACAAGAGCTGCAGTTTAGCGTTACACGCCGCATTAACCGGCCTAACTTTTTTCAACTTATCCCTTTTGTAGATTATACAGACAACCTGAATATCACCAAGGGTAACCCCGCTTTAAAACCAGAGTTTACTCAATCCTTTGAATTATCTTATTCAAAAACCTTTACTGGCAACAATACTTTTATGGCATCTGCCTACTATAAAAAAACAACCGATCTTATCACCCGTTACCAGGAGCAAGGCAGCCACCCCGTTACTGGTGCTGATGTGCTGATAAATACTTTTATCAATGCAAACAACAGCCAATCTTATGGTGCAGAATTTACCTCGGTAAACAACCTTAAAAAATGGTGGGATATTAGTACCAACATCAATATTTATAACTCAAAAATCAATACTTCCAATATTGCTTCGGCAACATCGCAAGACCCCATGTGGAGCTGGTTTGGCAAGTTTAACAGCAACTTTAAACTGCCTTCTAAATTTACAGTGCAGTTATCGGCGGTGTACCAATCAAAAACCAACCTGCCAGTTAATACCGGAGGTGGTGGCCCCGGCGGCGGTGGCCCTCCAATGGGTGCTGCACAAAGCTCATCTCAGGGGTATATTAAAGCCAACTGGGGAATGGATATTGCCATCAAAAAAACATTTCTTAAAAATGATGCCGCAGCAGTTACACTTAGCATCAGCGACCTATTTAGAACAAGAATATCGGAGCAATACTCTTACAGCGATTACTTTACGCAAACGTATAGCCGCTTAAGAGATCCGCAGATGGTACGCCTCAACCTTAGTTATCGTTTTGGTAAGATGGATATGAGTTTGTTTAAACGGAAAAACACCCGGTCTGATATGCAGGGTGCTACCGAAGGTATGCAGTAAAACAAACAAGCAGTTACAATTAACAAGGCCGGCTTTTGCCGGCTTTGTTGCTTTTAGTCCTTCCGTTTCATCCGGTATTTTTTGTTTACCTCCGGGCTGTTAAAATATTCATCCAGTGCTTTTTCGTCGGGGTCTTCTTCTGCAATGGGTATGTCTATAAGTTGTATCTGCGTTTGCTTTAGCTCTTCTTTAAGCTTACGGGATTTTATCAATATTTCCGGGTCCCTATCGCCGGCCAGTCTGTTTTCAAACAACAAGTACTCCAGCCTTTTTATACTGCTTCGGATAAGGGTAGCCGAATTTTGCTCATAGGTGCTATTAGGTGCCGTAGCTTCTTTTACCGGCACCAGCGCCACACCCACACTCGGTAATATTTTACCGGCTGTTTGTTGCCCTTCGCCACTCATCGACGAAAAAATGGTACCACCCAAGGCAGTGGATGCGGAGGCAAGGTCAAATACCGTTCGGGTGCTCTTAGTTTTTTTTATGCGCTGATCTACCATTCTAAAACTACTTTTAAGCTGGGTAATATACCTGGCTATTTCTTGTTGCAATGCAGCAAACTCTGCCACCTGCTGCGGATAGTTGATGTTTTCTCTTACCGTTATTTCAATACTAGCCGTATCCCTTGCATGAAATTTGGTGGAGCCAATAAAATGAAGCTGCACTTTTTTTTGCTTATCTTTTTCGGCATCTTTTACAAAATCAAATGGCACTACCCAGGTAAACGCATCGTCGCAATGGGCCACTGCAGTTAAAGAACGGATGGGGTAATTGCTGATATAGGTAATTTCCTCAATCGGAAAACTGCCGTTATCGCATTGCAATTTAAAACTAATGGTATCGCCTTCATCTGCAAAAAGGGTATTGGTTACTGTGGGTTTGATACGGGAAGGAATGATTTCGGTATTGTAAAACAACAGGGTAAAAAAAGTATCTACTTTTTCCAGCGGGTTATTTAAATTTTGCACACTCAGCTGCACTTTATACTCGTGATCGTACTTTAATCGGCCCGATAAAAAATATGATTTCTCTGCCCTAAAAGTAAGCAGGCCATTGTCTTTATTAATTTTTAGCCCAACGGGAGAGTTTTTCAGAAACCAAAAGTATTTATCCTCCTGCTGGTTAATTTCCAGCTTGTAATAAAGCATGCTATCTACATGCAACGTAAAATAGGGGTTTAAATTTTTGATGCGTAAACTGCTGTCGTTAAAATGCCGGTAGCTGGTATCGGTTACTTGTGCACTAAGCAAAAGGCTGCAGGTAAGCAACGCCAGCATCATCCAAATTCTTATCATGTATAGTGTGCTGTATAAATTTAAATGCCACAAAAATAAAGATTACATGCTTTATATACCACTGCCCTATCTTAATTAATAAACCCATGCCTTAACCTAATTGTTATACACGCTGTAAAGGTTGTAAAACAACCGTAACAAAACATGCCCGATGTAATACCGGGCATGTTTTGTTAAAAAATTATTTTAGTTAATAAAATTAAGCAACCGGCTGTTGTTGTTTGTATTAAAACTTAAACCATGGGTAAGGCTCTGCCAGCCAGTTTAGCGCCCTGGCAAGGCCATCGCCGGGTAGTTGTTTTACAAGCGGCAATAGTGTTGGATTAGATGGGTACGTTTTGCCATTAAATGTTGCCAGGTGAAATTTTCCCCGGCTTTCCAAATACAAATCTTTCCATCCATTAGTGGTGCTGCTGGCAATCACCACGGGGTAGTCGGTTACCGTAAAGGTAGTAATGATATCTCCATTTGCTGCCAGCAACAAAATTGTACATCCCCCCGAGCCACAAAAAAACGGGCCAGTAAATCCGGTAAATATTTCGTTGCTGCCATTATTATCAAGATCGTACTCAAATAAAATAAAACGCCGGCTAAAGCTATCTACCAAATTGTTAGCCAAATCGTTTTTATACAATTGCTGCAGCTTGTTTGTTACAGTTATTACGGCTTCTTTTCGGTAAGTATTGATGCCATAAGCGCCTGCCGGGATTGTATCCAATGGATCTGGATCGCTTGCATTTACAACAGCAGCATCTGCAATGGTGCTGTTGGCTGCACTGTCTGCCGCTGCCACTACCCCATCAGCCTGTTGATTGCCGGGCTGCTGGCAAGATGCTGCACAAAATAGTATTGCCAGCAATAAAAATTTACTTTTAAATAGCATTGTGTTAGGTTTAAAATGAGCTATAAAGGCGGGTTAGTATTTTTTGTATCGTTATCGTTGGTATTGATGTGCAGCTCCTGGTGTGTAAAGGGTATTTGAATACCCCGGGCTTTTAGCGCTTCATCCAGCTGGCTAAATACATCACTTTTTACCAGCAGCGCTTTTTTAATATTTGCCACCCAAAAAAATGCCTCTACAGGAATACCATGATTATTGTATTCTTTTACCAACACGGCTGGCGGTGGTGTTTTTAATACCCTTTCATCTGCTTCCAGCAATTGTAATATCAGTGTTTTTACTTCTTGCAGGTTTGTAGCATGTGCCAGGGTAAAGTTGATACAAATACGTCGGCGACTATTACTCATTGTCCAGTTTACCAGGTGCAGGTTTAGCAAATCGCCATTAGGTATTACCACATTGGCGCCATCCCAGGTAGAGATAATACTGCTTCTAAATCCAATGGATTTCATCACACCCTCTTGCCCGCCAATTTCTACAATATCCCCCACATTTACCGGTTTTTCAAAAGCAATAATTAGCCCACTCACTAAATTGTTAACCAGGGTTTGCATACCAAAACCAATACCCACACCCAAGGCACCAATTACAATGGTAATTTTATCCAGCGGAAAACCCGAGGCAGCCAGTGCAAGAAAAAGGCCGATACTGATGATACTAACCCTTACCAATAGCAGCCAACTGCCCAGGCCCGGTTTTCTTTCTTTTTCTCCACCGCCAGTATTAATGTGTTTATCGCCTGCAAAAAAAGATACCAGTTTGGAAATAAGGGTAGCTAACCCCAGTATAATAAAAAACACAAACAAGTTACTGAGGGTAAAAGTGTAGCTACCAATTGTTCTTTCTTCAAAAAACATATTACGTATTGGCACAGATACCAACTTAAACGCATAAAAATTACGTGCCATTAGTATCAACCATCCCAGCACTAAAAAAACATAAAACAGCCGGGGTACCCGGTTGCCTACTTTATTAAAGTTGATGTAAAAAAGTTTTTTATCCTGCCCGGCATATACGGTAGATGCCAGCGCCAATGCCTGGTTTATCAATCGTACCGTCCATAAAAAAAGAATGCCTACTACTATATTAAAAAAGCCGGTGGTAAGCAATGTTTTTGAAAAATTGTACCGCCCAAATATATTTGCACAGGCAGATAATAACAGGAAAAGCAATAGCAATACAATAAAATAAAGAATGAGCTTTTCTCTTAACTCATGCCGGCGGTTTTGCTTTAACACAAATACCGATACCCCAATACCAGCCAGCGATACCAGCAACATCAACCATCTTTCTGTACGGGAGGCCTGCAGCACCAGGTTGCCGGCACATGCCAGTAAAAACAACAAAAACATGCTAAGCCAAAATACCATCCAGTAACGGGTAATATAGCCTTTAAAAATAATGGTAAGGCAAATGGCGGAGCTAACCCACAACAAGCAATTGATAACAAAAGGCGGGTCGGGCAAAATAAACTGGAAGATGGAAAATACAATAAGGATGGCCGATAGCAAAGGATAACGCAGTACCAATTGAGAATAATTTTGCTGGTATTGGCTGCTTTGCTGAAGCATTTTTTTGATACCCCTTAAAAATACTACTGCCACTATTACCAGCAACAATAACAAAACAATTTTAAGCAGGTTGTTGCCCAGGTAAAAACGCAGGTTCATCAACCCTTTTTTTACCGATACATTTAATATATCGGCAAAAGGCCGGTTGAACCCTACCGGCCCCCCAAGGTTTACAAATTCTCTTTTAAATATTTGCGACGACAACGCTGCATCAAACTCATCTACCTGTACAAGACTGGCAGCTAATTTATCGGCCAGTAAACTTGCCCTTGCCTGCAAAACATATATTTGGGGTAACGCCACTTTTAGTGCACTGTCTGATGGCATCACCGATTTTAAAACTGTGGTTACTTTTTTAATATACTTGGTTAACGCTACCGAATCGGATGGAAAATCGTATAAAACAGAGTCGCTGTTGAGAGAATCGATGCGGTATTGTAAATACGTAAGCTCTTTTTCGTACGCATCTATCTTGGTTTTGTACAAAAGGCAGCGATGTAATAACTCGTTTAAAATTTTTGAAGTGGTTACCAGGTTACGGTGTGTTTGCGATGTGCCGGTATTGGTAAATATGCCATCCCCGGCTATGTTATACCAAATGTCTATTTTATCCAACTCCGTAGCCACCGCAATTGTATCAAGGCCCGATTTAATAAAGCTGCCAGCTTTTTCGGTGGCCTTGCGTATTTGTTCCAGCAGCAGCTCTTGCCGGATGGTTACCTTATCCTTTTTAAACCGCTCTATACTTCGGGCAGCTTCGGCATTAGCCAGTTGCTGTGCTCTTTTTACAAATGTGTTGCCTGCAGTGTCTGTGTTGTTAGCGGTGCTATCTGCCTTTTGCGCCTGTAAGGCAGGGGTAAAAAAAAGGGTGGCTATCAATAGCAAACCCTGCCAGGCTTGTTTAATACAGTACACTTTGCCGTTTGATTTATTACTACCCATACAGCGATGTTTTTCAATCATCAATATATACAATTATCTTTAAGTGGCGGTAATTTGTTGCCTCCCCTGCAGTACTCAATACATCTGCTTGTATGATTTTAGTAGCCCGATAAAACAAACAGCCTTAAAACAGGCACAAATAATAGCGTTTAAATATTACTGGTACAAGGGATGGCTTAGCAAATCAATACAAAAATCGGTTATCCATGCCCCAGCCACATCTACATACAAAATATTAGGCTTATTCGTTTTGGTAATGGTACCATCTGCCATCCATTGCAACAAACTTAGGGGCAGGTGTTGGTTGCCAATTAGTGAGTGGTTGATAATGCTTTTGCTTTTTTGAATTTTATTGGCCAGCAACATAAGGCCGCTAATAACAGGGTTTAATTTTTCATCTTCAAAATCATTACAAATAAAGGGCGCTT
>JBDKJT010000147.1:0-21136 GCA_039796475.1 Bacteroidota bacterium
CACAGGCGCATGCCCTGGGCTTAAAGGTACTGATAGACTGGGTGCCCAACCATGCTGGTGCCGACCACCGCTGGCTTACCGAACATCCTGATTTTTTTGAATTGGATAGCGCCGGCAAGCCGGCCATACCTTACGACTGGACGGATACCCGACAGCTAAACCATGCCAACCCCATCATGCAGGATAGCATGATTGCCGCCATGCAATATTGGGTGTTAAATACCGGTATTGATGGTTTTAGGCAAGATGTGGCCTGGAATGTGCCTGCCAGTTTTTGGCAACGTTGCATTGCCACACTTAACCAGCTAAAACCCGGTATGTATTGGCTGGCCGAGGGTGATAAAGATTACCTGCATCCCAGCGGTTTTGATGCTACTTACCCTTGGGAGATGTTTCACATGATGGAAAAAATTGCTGCAGGGCAGCGCCCTGCCTTTGGCATTGATAGTGTTAAGCAAAAATATGATAGTGTGTACCCGGCCAATGCCCAAATATTATACTTTACCAGCAACCACGATGAAAATAGCTGGAACAAGGCCGACTATGGCACTTTTCCTGCAGAAGTACATGCGCCTTTTGCCGTATTTAGCCAAACAATGCATAAAAGTGTACCCCTTATTTACAGCGGGCAAGAGGAGCCCGTATTAAGGCCATTGGCTTTTTTTGAAAAAGACCCCATCGAATTTAAAAACTTTAAAAGAGCACAATTTTACCGTACCCTGCTGGCATTACGCCAAAGAAATGCAGCACTGGCATCGGATGCTTCGTTTACAAAAATTAAGGCCGGTAATAACAATGCCGTGTATGCCTATGTACGGGCAAAAGCAGGTAAAAAAGTGCTGGTGATACTTAACTTATCTGCCAGCGTGCAAACCATACAGTTAGCCGATAAAAGCTTATGGGGTAAGCCCTACAATGTATTTGCCGGCAGCAAGCAAACAGTAAGCGGCAAAGCCTGGCAGCTGCAGCCCTGGGGTTATAAAGTGTACGAATATTAATTGCAGTACTGTAAGCACAAAAATAGGCAGCATAAAAAAAGCAGCGATTAATGGTCGCTGCTTTTTTATTATTTGGTTAGCCGTATTAAATGCTGCGGCTGCTGTCAAAATTTTCCAGTTCCTTGGCTACAGCATTTAAAAAAGTAGCGCCCAGTGCACCATCAATAATGCGATGATCGTAGCTCATAGAAATATACATCATGTGGCGGATGGCAATACTATCGCCCTGTGGTGTTTCAATTACCATAGGGCGTTTTTTAATAGCACCCACCGCCATAATAGCCACCTGTGGCTGGTTAATAATGGGCGTGCCCATAATACTGCCAAAAGTACCCACGTTGGTAAGGGTAAAAGTGCCGCCGGCGGTATCATCGGGTTTTAGCTTGCCGGTACGGGCAGCATTGGCAAGGCCGTTTACCTTTTTGGTAAGCCCGGCAAGGTTTAGTTGATCGGCATTTTTTATAACAGGCACTATCAGGTTACCAGTAGGCAGGGCGGTGGCCATACCAATATTCAGGTCTTTTTTAATAATAATTTTATCGCCCTCTACCGAGCTGCTCATCATCGGGTATTTTTTAATACACTTAACAATGGCCTCGATAAAAATGGGTGTGTAAGTAATTTTTTCGCCCTCTCTTTTCTCAAAATCTTTTTTAATTTTTTCTCTCCACAACACCAGGTTGGTTACATCGCACTCGGCAAAGCTGGTAACATGGGGGCTGGTATGCTTGCTATCCACCATGTGTTTGGCAATCATCTTACGCATGCGGTCCATCTCAATAATTTCTACATTGCCGGTAAAGCTGCTAACGGCCGGCACGGCAGTATTGGTAACGGCAGGTGGGGTAGCGGTTGCCTGCGCCGGGCTGGCGCTTACCACAGGTGCAGCCACTACAGCAGGGGCAGCAGGGGTGCTGTTGCCTTTGGCAGCAGCCACATAATTTAGTATATCTTTTTTACTTACACGGCCATCTTGCCCGGTACCGGGTATTTTTTCGAGCTCAGCCATACTAATGCCCTCTTGCTGGGCAATATTAAGTACAAGGGGAGAGTAAAAGCGAATGCCATTGCTTGCTACACCCGCCACCGCAGCGGCCGGCTGGTAGGGGATGGTTTCTTCCACCACATTGGCCTCTTCGTATACTGGTGCTGGTTGTGCAGGCGCTGGCGCAGGGGCTGCATTGGTAACAGCCACATCGGCACCCACCCTTATTTTAGCAATAACAGCACCAATAGGCACTACATCATTTTCGTTAAACAATACCTGCTCCAGCACGCCGGCGGCTGTGCTGGGCACTTCGCTATCTACTTTATCGGTGGCAATATCCAGTACGGTTTCATCTTCCCTGATGCTGTCACCAGGTTTTTTGTGCCAGCGTAATATGGTAGCTTCCATAATACTTTCGCCCAATTTTGGCATTACCAGGTCTACTAACGACATAATCATTCAATGGTTTAATTAAACAATCAGAAAACCCTTTTACAGGCGTCCTGCTTTAATGCAATCGCTGCCAAAGGTAGTTATTTCCATTAAAAGACAACCCTTTGGCAGCCCGGCCGAATTTATTTGTAACCAGCCTTTTAAATACTATTTAACAGCGTTGCGTCGCACACTTGTACGGCAGCAGCAAATGGCAACACTATTGGCAGCCATGCAACTGGCAGTGCTATTCTTTTAAAAATATTTAATCAGGCGCATGCGTTGGATGCTGCTGATACATCAACCATTGTATTGCCCTGTTTTAAACCAATCGCTCAGCCATCAGCCATCTAACGATATTGCCGTGGCAATGCTAAGCAGTTATTTTATATAAGCAGCCACTGCCCGCTAATCATGCTTCAAATTGCTGTTGCCTATAGCTGCTTCACCCAAAACAGCTATTGTTAACGTTGCGTCAGTTTCCTTTTTGCGTAAACAATTTTTCCTGATTGGTATCGCTACTCTATTGCTGGTGCCGCAGTTTTGCACATCAAAAAAAACTAACCAACTTATACCAACATGTTAAAGACAATATTATTTTTTACCCTGCTTATTACCTCTGTAGTACCTGCTGTAGCACAATCCGCCCATGGGCAAATAAGCGGTACCGTTACCACCAGCGATGATAAACCGGCAGCATCCGTTACCGTACAAATACAAGGGCAAAAAAAAGCTACCATTACCAACGATAAGGGTGCATTTACTTTTACGGCCCTTGCCCCCGGCAAGTATCAAATTGAAGTAACCGCAGTGGGCTATACAAAAATTACCCAAACAGCAGTGGTGCTGGCCAATAAAACGGAGCATATCAGTTTTAAAATAACCGAATCTGCAGCACAGCTAAACGAGGTGGTGGTAAGCACCAACCGCAAATCGTACATCGCTTCCACGGCTTCCACCTCACTTCGCCTGAATGCAGCACTGATAGAGGTGCCCCAAAATATTACGGTGGCCACCAAGCAAACCCTTACCGATATGGGCTTGCTTACCAAAAGCGAAATATTCCGCATATCCAGCGCCATTACCAAAAGTTATGGTACCGATTTGGATCTTACATTCCAGATACGAGGCATGGATGCCACTTATGGCACCTACCGCAATGGCGTGGGCGGCCCTATTTGGTGGAATGCACAAGAAGATGGCGCCATGATAGAGCGTATGGAATTTGTAAAAGGCCCCGCCGGTTTTATGCTGGCCAATGCCGAGCCCGGCGGGCTGGTAAATGTAGTTACCAAGCAACCCACACACCAGCCTGTTGCCGAAGTGGGTTTTGGTATAGGCAACTGGAATATGATGCGTACCCATATCGACCTTGGCGGCGAGTTTAAAAAAGCGGGCAAGCTTACTTATCGCCTCAATGCCGGTGCACAAAAGAAAAATGATTATTACCAGTTTGGCGATTTTTATCGCTACTGGTTTTGCCCGGTATTAAAATACGATTTTACCGAAAATACCAGCCTTACCGTAGAGCACAATTATGTAAAAGCCGCCACGCTTGCTAACTCACAATATTCCAGCACCATCAATGGCCAGTTTCATGTATTGCCGGTTGACCTCGCCATTGTAGACCCCAACCTCGATAAATTTTGGGGAGCAGATGTATATACCAGGGCGCATTTAAAACATAGCATTAATAGCAACTGGACGATAAATGCACAAGCCGCCCACATGACCACCGATTGGGATGGCCTCACCATGTATCCCGAAGGCATCAGCCCAACCAAAGATACCATCTACCGCTACCTCTCTTTAAGCGATTGGTGGGGCAAGCTTACCAATATGCAGCTATTTGCCGATGGTAAATTTTATACAGGCCCTAATGCAGAGCATAAAATATTAATAGGGGTAGATTATGGCGATGGCGGCGAGGGCAGCACCTACAATGGCAACTGGGGCGAAAACAAATTTCCCCTCGCCATTAATAACCCTACGTACTACCTGCCCAAAGACAGCCTTACGCTAAATGATGCCAACAAAGGCAGCTGGCTGGCCACCAATAAATGGCAGGCATTGTACCTGCAAGATCATTTAAAACTGTACAACAAATTAATACTAACACTGGCAGCAAGGTTTACCTACCTTACTACCGGGCAAGACTATAACAGTGCCGACGACCCCGCCTACGAAATAAAAGACAAAAAAATTACGCCCCGCCTGGGCATAACGTATATGTTTAGCCCAAATGTATCGGCCTATATTATGCATGACGAAAGCTTTTTAGCACAGCGGGGCGCCATATTTGGGGCAGGCAGGCTACCAGCTTTATCGGGTGTAAATAACGAAGTGGGGGTAAAAGCACTGTTGTTTAAAAAACAATTATCCATCACCGCCTCGGTATACGATATGCGTAAAAATGATGTAGGCACCAGCGACCAGGCACATCCCGGCTTTTATTTAAAAACCGGCCAAATACGCAGTACCGGCTTAGATGTTGATATTGCCGGCCGCATTAATGCCAATTGGTATATCAATCTTAACTATGCATATGTAAACCCACGGATAAGCAAAGACGAAGATAAAACCTGGATAGGGCTGCAAAATGCAGGCACCTGTAAAAACCTGGCCAATGCCTGGGTAAAATATCAAATAAATGAGGGCGTATTAAAAGGGCTGGGCATTGGCGCCGGTTATCAATACACCGACAAACGCAGTGCAGTATGGCCCGGGTGGAACAGCACCGAGGGCAACAGATTTTTACCCGCCTATAGTTTGTTTGATGCCGCCCTTAGTTATAACACCGGCAGGTTTAGCATTAACCTCAACGCCTATAATTTAGCCAACACCCGCTATGCCACCGGAGGGTGGTGGTACCCCGATCCGGTTAACGAGTACCTGTATTACCAGGGCACCCCCCGCAACTTCAGGCTGCAAACCAGTTTTAGGTTATAATTATTTTGTACCCGGCAGCAGTAATGCTCATGGGCATCGGTGGCGTCGCACACTGCAGCTGTGTATTATCCATCAGCAAGTGTTAGTTTATATATGGCAAGCAAGGTTGCAAAATGCCCTCATATTTATGAGGGCAAATTTTTTTAAAATAACTAAGTAATATATGTTACACAATTTGATCCACCATAAACTGGCGCAGCATATTTAAGGCATTCATGGCCGTAAGTGTGATGTTTCGTTCCCTGTCAAACCTAAAATGAAATTTTTTTGTAACCAGTTGCTGGCTGTTGCCCACGGCCACCCAAACGGTGCCTACGGGTTTATCGGCAATGCCACCATCGGGCCCCATAATACCCGATACGGCAATGGTATAATCTGTTTTTAAATGATGCAGGGCACCCTTTGCCATTTGCAGCACCACGGCCTCACTAACGGCACCCTCTGTTTGCAAAGTTTGGTTGCTTACATCCAGCATATCTTGCTTGGCCTGGTAAGAGTAGCTTACCACGCTGCCATTATAATAGGCCGAGGCGCCGGGCCGGGCGGTAATAAGGCTGGCAATATAGCCGCCTGTGCAGCTTTCGGCAGTGCTAAGCGTTTGGCCCCGGGCCAGCAGTAATTTAGCCACCACGTTTTCCATGGTATCATCTGTATTGGTTACCAGGTAAGGCTTTACCAATGTTTGCAAGGTGGCAAAGCGGGCATCCATTTCGGCCTCTACATCCGCTGCATGGTATCCGGCGGTGGTTAATCGCAGCCGTACCAGCCCATAGTTGGGCAGGTAGGCAAGTTTTATATGAGCGGGCAGGGTTTCTTCAAAGCCCTGTATTAAATCTGCCAATGATGATTCGCCAATACCAAAGGTAACAAGTGTACGATGGGCAATATGGGGCAACGAAAAACGACGCACCAATGCTGGTATTACCTCATCCGTCATCAGCCCTTTCATTTCATGCGGCACACCCGGCAGGCTTACAAATATTTTGCTTACCTGTTCGGCAGATGGGGCAAGTGTATATTGTTTTTCAAACCACATACCCGGTGCTGTACCCCGTTTATTTGGCAATACAGTACAAGTGTCGGGTACTTCGGCCTGCTTTTTATTACGTTCGGTAAGGGGGCGTTTAAATACCTGCTCAAATAAGTAGCTTACATGTGCCAATACATCATTATTAACCTGCATTTTGCCATTAAAATATTTACACAACAGCGGCTTGGTAATATCATCTGCAGTTGGGCCAAGCCCGCCCGTTATTAAAATAATATCTGCATGGCGGCTCTCTTCTTCAAGGGCATCCCATATATCATCCCACACATCGCCTACGGCTACCCGCCTTATTACTTTTATACCTGCTTTGTTAAGCGCCTGCGCCATCCAGGCGCTGTTGGTATCTACTACTTGCCCTATCAGTAATTCATCTCCAATGGTGATAATGGATGCCTGTATCATTTGTATGGTTTAATAAAATAAGTTTGTAAAACATGGGCCGGTTGATGCAATGCTTACAGCATGTAGTGCAGGGCTTTATACAATAGCCCTTATATACAGTGGCGCAGTAAGCGTTGGCCTGTTTTAAGGTGTCAAAATTAAATATTTTAGCTTTGGCGCATGAAGTATTTTATGATGAAAAAATATATACTGCTGCTGTTGCTTGCCACAGCAGGTAAGGGCTATGGCCAAACCATTACAGGGCGTTTGCAAAATGCTGCCAGCCTGTTGCAGGCAGATAGCCAATTTATACATGCAGCTATTGGTATGAGTGTGGTGGATGCTGCTACCGGGCAGGAGTTGTTTAACTATAACGGTGGTATGGGCCTTGCGCCGGCCAGCTGCCAAAAAGTAATTACCAGTGCCGCTGCCTTTAGTTTGTTAAGTAGTAGCTATCGTTATAAAACAACTATTGGTTACCGTGGTATCATAAAAGACAGTGTACTGCTGGGCGATTTATTTATTACAGGCTATGGCGATCCTACATTAGGCAGCTGGCGATGGCCAGCTACTGCCGAAGAAAAGGTGTTGCAGGCGATAGAAAAAACGCTTACCCAACATGGTATAAAAAATATTAACGGGGCACTATATTGTTACGATCGCAACTTTGAGAGTAGTACTACGCCGGGTGGATGGCCCTGGGAGGATATTGGCAATTATTACGGTGCCGGGGCAGCTGCAATAAACTGGCGTGAAAACCAGTACGACCTTACACTAAAACCCGGCAATGCCATAGGAGATATTGTTACAGTAGTATCCACTACACCTGCATTGTACAATGTAACCTTGCACAGTGAGGTTACCACGGCGGCTAAGGGCAGTGGCGATAATGCTTATATTTATTTATCGCCTTACAGCAGCTTTGGCTATGTAAGAGGCACTATACCTGCCGGGCAAGCTGCCTTTACCATTAGCGGTGCCATGCCCGATGCTGCCAACCAACTGGCATTAACCCTTGCCGACCGGTTAAAGAAAAAAGGGTATAACGGGCTGCTGTATGCTTCCTCTTATAATAATAGTGATGTTAAAAATAAAAATGCACCAGTAACAGCCACCGTATTGGCCACCCTGCAATCGCCACCACTGGATAGTATTAACTATTGGTTGCTTAAAAAAAGCATCAACCTGTATGCCGAGGCACTGGTAAAAACCATTGCCTTCGAAAAAAAGCAGGCAGGTGCTACGGCAACAGGCCTTGCATTGATAACAAATTTTTGGATAAACAAAGGGATAGATGCGGCCTCACTCAATTTAAAAGATGGTAGTGGCCTGTCGCCGGCCAACCGTGTTACCCCACAGGCATTGGTAAAAGTGCTGCAGTATGCCAGGCAGCAAAGCTGGTACACTTCGTTTTATAATGCCTTGCCCGAAATAAATGGTATACGGATGAAGGATGGCTATATTGCGGATGTACGATCGTACGCCGGATATGTAAAAAGTGCATCGGGCAAGGAGTATATAGTTGCCTTGATAGTAAACAACTTTAGTGGCAGTGCAGGCCGTGCCCGTGAAAAAATCTGGCGCTTGTTAGATATTTTAAAATAAACCTTCTGTTCAATCGTCTTTTATTGTAGTGCGCTTTATTAAGCGCTTTTATAACATCATCATTATTTTAAACCAACATTTAATTTGTATGCAAGCACAAAACTACGCTAATCATGTACGCTATGTTCCCTTGTTTCATTTTGTAGCAGCACCTGTATTGCTGGCTACTTTTATTGGTGCCATTGTTAATGTTGCCAGCGCTATCAATAACGGGGCAGGGGTTGGCAATGCTTTAATATTATTAGGATTAAGTATTGGCCTGGTACTTACGTGGTGGTTTGCCCGATCATTTGCATTAAAAGCACAAAACAGGGCCATCAGGGCAGAGGAGAGTATCCGTTATTTTATTTTAACTGGCAAACCAGTAGACTCACGGCTTCGCTTATCTCAACTAATAGCCCTTCGGTTTGCTACAGATGAGGAGTTGGTGCCACTAAGCCAGCGTGCAATTGCAGAGGGTTTATCGGCAAAACAAATAAAGCAGGCCATCCGGCAATGGAAGGGAGATTATCACCGGGTATAAACATTAAAAAGAGCCGCATGTATAGCGGCTCTTTTTTATAATAAAGTCGGCAGTGCTGCTATGCTTTCATTTCTTTATATGCATTTATAAGCCCGTTGGTAGATGCATCATGAGTGGTAACAGGTAAATCTTGCTGTAATTCGGGCAAAATTTTATTAGCCAATATTTTACCCAGCTCTACCCCCCATTGATCAAAGCTGTAAATATTCCAGATAACACCCTGTACAAATATTTTGTGCTCATAAAAAGCTATCAGCTGGCCAAGGGTAAATGGCGTAATTTTTTTAATTAAAAAAGAGTTGGTGGGTTTGTTGCCTTTAAAAACCCGGTAAGGATTTTCGTGGTTAGCACCATTCATCAACGCTTCTGTTTGTGCAAAAAAGTTGCTGAGCAATTTAGCATGGTGGTCGCCCACGGGGTGGTGGCTAATGGCTGGTGCAATAAAATCACAAGGTATCAATTGCGTACCCTGGTGTATCAGTTGGTAAAACGCATGCTGCCCGTTGGTGCCGGGTTCTCCCCAAATAACAGGCCCGGTAGTATAATCAACAGGTTGCCCGTTGCGGTCGATGTATTTACCATTGCTTTCCATATTGCCTTGCTGCAGGTAAGCGGCAAAACGATGCAGGTATTGATCGTACGGTAAAATGGCTTCGGAGGCGGCACCAAAAAAATTGCAGTACCAAATGCCAATAAGGGCCATCAACACCGGGATGTTGTTTTCAAAATTGCTGTTGGCAAAATGCTCATCGGCAGCTCCGGCGCCTTTTAGTAATTGTTCAAAATTATCGTACCCAATGGTAAGGGCAATAGACAGGCCAATAGCACTCCACAGGCTATACCGGCCGCCTACCCAATCCCAAAAGCCAAACATATTTTCGGGTGCAATGCCAAACTTCACCACTTCTTTTTCGTTGGTGCTGAGGGCAGCAAAATGTTTGGCAATATGGGCTTCGTTACCTGCATGCTGCAAAAACCATGTACGGGCAGTGTGTGCATTCGTCATGGTTTCTTGAGTGGTAAATGTTTTGGATGCAATTAAAAACAGGGTTTCTTCTGCATTTATCTTTTTAAGCGTTTCAGCAATATGAGTACCGTCTACATTGCTTACAAAATAAGTTTGTATACCGGGTACCCAATATGGTTTTAATGCCTCTGTTACCATTACAGGGCCCAAATCGCTGCCGCCGATACCAATATTAACAATGGTATTAATCGTTTTGCCGCTGTAGCCCTTCCAGCTACCGCTGTGTACTTTTTCGCAAAAACTTTTCATTTGTTGCAATACAGCATTTACATCCGGCATTACGTCCTTACCATCTACCAAAACAGGTTTGCCAGAAAAATTACGCAAGGCTGTATGCAGTACCGAACGGTTTTCGGTAACATTAATCTTTTCGCCGTTAAACATGGCTTTAATAGCTGCAGGCAATTCGCACTCATTAGCCAGCTGTATCAGCAGCTTAATAGTAGTATCGTCAATAATGTTTTTTGAGTAATCAAAAAGAATATCGCCAGCACGGGTATTATACTGGCTAAAACGGTTAAGATTAGCCGCAAACAGTGTTTTAAGCTGTGTATCTTTTATTGCCCCATAATGCTGCTGCAGTAAATGCCAGGAGTTGGTTTTGGTAAGGTTGATGGTTGGAAACATTGTGTAGTGGTATAATACATTAAAAAGTGACTGCGAAGATATTTAAATATGCAATACATCTGCCAGTGTTTACGTTTACTGCTGATGTTTGTAAGATTAACGTATTGAAAATGTATTTTTTGGTTATGAGGATTAAAAATATATCTTTGGAACATTACAATTGATATACCTCATTGAAACTGCTATAGCAAAGTATTCTTTGCTGTAACTCCCCCCGGAAAATATAATAAATATGGTTACCTGATGCTTACCAGGTATAACAACTGTTATATCTAAACAATGGTAGGTATGGGTAACACAGTACCAATTGCAACAAACCTTAAGCACTATTTATGAAGTTTATGAACCGCATTTCAAGCAAATGTATTGCCCCTGTAAACCACTTTTTATTACACCGCCTGCTCGTATTAATGATTGTATCAGGTATAAGTAATGCTGCTTTTGCCCAGCGTTTTGCGGTAGTAAGTGGTAACTGGAACGACAATATATGGTCTGCTACAGCCACAGGTGCAGTGGGGGCACTTACTCCAACAGGTAGCCAGGCTGTTACAATAAATAGTGGGGTAACCGTTACAGTAAATGTGGCAGCAGCAGCAGCTTCATTAACTGTAACGGGTATACTAAATGTTAATAGCAATCTTACCATTAGCAATGGCGGTAATGTTACAATAAGCGGATCGGCTATCTTTAGCAGTAGCGGTGTAATAAATGGTGGGGGCAATGCTGGCAATGGCATTGTGGTGTCTGTTGCATCCGGCGCTAACCTCACTACGGCCAATAGCAATGGGTTTGCCGCAGGCAGCAACAACACAACATTGTCGGGCAGCTTTGCCATTAACCGTGGCAATAGGAGCGGCCCTACCTATAGTAGTACTGCCAATATTACTTATACCGGAGCTAACCAAAATACAGGTGCTGGTATAACAGCTGCCAATAACCTTACCTTTTCTGGCAGTGGCCCATACACTTTATCAGCCAATACCACGGTATCGGGTACCCTTACTTTAACCAATGGGGTAGTAAGTACAGGGTCTAATACCATAACAGTAGCTGCTGCAGGCAGTATTTCTGGTGGTGCTGCGGCATCATACATATCGGGTAAATTGGCCCGTATCATTACAAGCACTGCAGCCACCGCTTTTCCAATAGGCAAGGGAGGGAATTATTTACCGGTATTATTTACCTATGCATCAGCACCCGGTACCAAAACAGTTACCATCGAGCAGTTTGAATCCGGAACGCCATTATCGGTTGCTACAGCCAGTAAAGCCCGATTTGGCAACAGGTATTATACTATAACACAATCGGCAACGGGTGTGGCCTATACAGCGGGGCTAAGTAATAATGGTATTAGCCCATCCGGTACCGCCGTAATGCTTCGCAGAGAAGGTACTGGTACAACAGTAGCGGCCAATACTACTTTTGCATCAGGCCGCTATACTAACAGTACAAGCTTTAGTACCAGTAATGTTTCTAACGATATTATGCTGGCAGAAACAGCCATACCTCTTACTATAGCTGGGGCAAGCGCTGCCAATAAAGTATATGATGGCAATACAACGGCCAATTTATCGGGTAGTTTATCTGGTGTGGTATCGCCAGATGATGTAACGCTTAGCTTGCTGGCTAATTTTGCGCAAGCAGCCGCAGCCGGTAATATATCCATTACCTCATCCAGTACTTTAGGTGGTGCAAATGCAGGAGCTTACCTGTTAACACAACCAACCGGGCTTGTAGCAGATATTACCAAATTAGAGGTTGCTATTACCCCTGTAGCTAACCAAAGTAAAGCTTATGGTGCTGCCGATCCGGTATTTACGTACAACGCATCTCCAGCCTTACTGGGTGCCGATCTTTTTACAGGTGCCATTAGCCGCCAAAGTGGAGAAGTGCCAGGCAACTATTTATATACCCTGGGTGATTTAACAGCCGGCAATAATTATCAATTGGATTTAACAGGTGCCAACCAGTTTGCCATTAATACTGTTAATGCCACAATAGCTGATTATCGCACAAAAGCAGCTGGCGATTTTTCTACTTCTGCCATCTGGCAATACGACCAGGGCGGCAATAGCTGGGCAGATGCCAATGCAGCGCCCACTACTACCAATAATATTGAGATACAGCATGCTGTTGCACTAGATGAAGATTTTGTTGTAAGCAAAAATTTTATACTTACCACAGGTGGTACCCTAAGCATTAATGCAGGCAAAACTTTTAGTGTGTCTGCAGGTGCTGTTGCTCATTTTAATGATTGGCATGTTACCCTTACATCCACCGCTGCAGGTACAGCGGCCATTGGTAAAATACTGGGCACACTTAATGGCGCCAGCAATGTAACGGTTGAAAGGTATATCCCTAATCATGGTACCAGGGCATGGCGCTTACTGGCAGTACCTACCACCGGTGGGCAAACCATTAAGCAAGCCTGGCAAGAGGATGGCAGCGCATTTGTTTCTACAGGCTATGGTACACAAATAACCAAGCCCGGTGCCAATGCTGCTAATGGGTATGATGCGGTTTCTTCAGCCCCATCTATCCTTAACAATTATAATAATAATACTAACAGCTGGAGTAATACACTTACTACCACCAACACGGCCATCGCTACCGACGGGGGGTATTTTTTATACGTAAGGGGCGATCGTAGTAAGGGTGTAACGGGCACTAGTGCCGATGCTGGCGCTACAACGCTTAGAACAACGGGTGCTATTAAACAAGGTGCCATCACCAAATCGGGGTTGCCCGATGGCTTTAGCATTATTGGTAACCCATATGCCAGCGCCATTGGCTTTAATTTGCTTACACTTAGCAGTAGTAGTATTGCGCCTCAATATTATATTTGGGATGCTAAATACACTACCGGTGGTGCATTGGGCAGGTATCAAACTTTTACAGAAGCTGCCAATTATGTACCTACCCCCGGGGGCGGTAGTTATGCTGCTGCTAACACCACTATCGAAAGTGGGCAGGCATTTTTTGTAAGTGTAAGTGGTGGCGCACCAGGTGGAGAGAGTATACAGTTTACAGAAAATGCAAAGGTTAACAGCAGTAGCCACCTTGGTTTGCGGCCAATGGAACCAAGCCGGCAAAAAAGCATTTTTAAAACAAGGCTATACACTCGCCTGCAGGGTAGCCCCATTATGCTGGATGGCAATGATGTAGTGTTTGCCAACCAGTATGCAAACGAGGTAAATAATAATGATGCCTTAAAAATGAATAACCCTGGCGAAAATTTTGCCTTAGTAAGATCGGCAAAAAACCTGGCAGTAGAAGCCCGCCTGCCGGTAACAGATAAGGATACGCTTTACTTTACGATGTGGAATGTAAAACAGCAAGCCTATACACTTCAATTTGATGTGCAAAATATGGCTGTGCCTGGTTTAGAGGCTACGCTGCAAGATGCATACACCGGCAATACAGTACCCCTTAGCCTGGATAATACAACCCAATACAGCTTTACTGTAACGGGTGATGCAGCATCTGCCAGCCGCAACCGTTTTAAGGTGTTGTTTCAAAAACAATCATTAAACCCATTACCAGTAAATATCAGCAGCGTAACAGCTAACCGTACAAATACCGGGATATTGGTACAATGGAAGGTAGCTGCTGAAAACAATGTTAAATCTTACAACGTAGAAAGTGCTGCCGATGGTAAAACATTTGTAAAAGCAGGTGAGGTATTGGCCAGCAATACATCTGCCTATCAATACCTTGATGCAACAGCCAGCAACCAGCAAGTATTTTACAGGATAAAAACAACAGATGCCGCTGGTAACCATAAATATTCAGCAATCGTAAAAGTGGCAGCCATTAACAGCACTGGCACTTATAGTATAATACCTAATCCGGCTACTGCCGGAAATGTGTACCTGCAACTGGTAAATCAATCAAAAGGTTTGTATACCATCCGGTTGTTAAACAATAATGGGCAGGTTATTTACAAAAAATCAGCCAATTACAGTGGAGGTAACGGTAGTATTACCTTAGCCATTCCCGAAGGCACCGCTAGCGGAATTTATCAAGCAGAAATAACGGCGCCTGGTAAAACCCGGTCGGTACAAAAAATAATTATTACACAATAAGCCTGCAAAATAAAACCCCCGGCAATTACCGGGGGTTTTTATAAAAATAGCTTGCAATAACAGTTTAAAAGCGCTCCAGCTTACTAAAGAAAAAGTCAGATTCAATCTGTGCATTTTCATCACTATCACTGCCATGTATGGCGTTTTCGCCAACAGAAGCAGCAAACAATTTACGGATAGTACCTTCTGCAGCCTGGGCAGGGTTGGTAGCACCAATCAATTTTCTAAAATCTTCCACTGCATTCTCTTTTTCTAAAATAGCAGCGGTGATAGGGCCACGGCTCATAAAGGCTACCAGCTCACCATAAAAAGGGCGCTCCCGGTGTATGGCATAAAATTCACCTGCTTTTGCCTCAGATAGTTGCAGCATCTTTACAGCCACAATACGAAAACCTGCCGCATTAATCTTTTCCAGTATTGCACCAGTATAACCCTTTTCAGTAGCATCCGGCTTAATCATGGTAAATGTTCTGTTACTCATATTATCGATTTTTGAGCGGCAAAGATAGTGGCTTTTCTGTTTTTTCAAGGTTCAATTTGCTTTGTAATACTAAAAAACTGTTAACAGTAAAGTTTAAACTGGAAACTAACCATTACTTTTGCGCCGCTTTATGCAGCCAATTAACCAGTTATATCCATTATTGCACCAGCCTAAAAAACTGGTGATAACCATGCATCAAAAGCCGGATGGCGATGCGATGGGCTCTACGCTTGCGTTGTATCATGTACTCACACAGCTGGGCCACCAGGCTACAGTAATATCACCCACCAACTGGGCAGATTTTTTAAATTGGATGCCCGGTGTAAAAAAAGTGGTGGATTATGAACATCAAACCGCACAGGCAGATGCCTTAATAGCTGCGGCCGACTGGATTTTTTGCCTGGATTTTAACACCCTTAGCCGTACCAAGCGCATGGAAGCCAAACTGGATGCAGCTAAAGCCCAGCGTATACTAATTGATCATCACCAGGAGCCTCAAACCGATAAATTTACATGGGGCGTTAGCGATGTTACCAAAAGCAGTACCTGCGAAATGGTGTACGATTTTATCATGGCATCGGGTAATGCAGATAAAATTGATAAGGCAGTGGCCGAGTGCCTGTATACCGGTGTAATGACGGATACTGGCTCTTTTCGCTTTCCTTCTACCACAGCCAGTGTACACCAAATGGTAGCGGCTTTAAAACAAAAAGGGCTGGAGCATAGTAAAGTACATGAGCATATTTATGATAATTTTTTAGAAAACCGCTTTCGGTTTATTGGCAATGTGCTGCTAAACAGGATGGAGGTTTTTTATGAGTATAATACCGCCCTTATATATATTCCCCAAAACGACCTGGTTAAATACAATATCACCACCGGTGATACAGAAGGGCTGGTAAACTACCCCCTAAGTATTAAAGGCATTAAACTGGCCGCAATTATTATAGACAGGGGAGAAGAGCGTAAAAGCTCATTCCGCAGTAAAGATGGGTTTGATGTAAATACCTTTGCCCGAAAGTATTTTAACGGCGGCGGGCACTTTAATGCGGCCGGTGGCCAAAACAAAGAATCGCTGGATGAAGTGGTGGCCATGTTTAAAAAAGCGATGAAAGAAAACAAGGATCAACTAAGCAATTATCAATTTTAAATTATAAAAACTACAAATGAAGCATTCATTTTATTTAGTAACTGCGGCGATGGTGTTGCTTGCCAGCTGTACACAGCCTTTTAAAAAAACCGATAACGGTATTGAATACAAGATCATTTCCGATGGTAAGGGAAAACAGGTTGGATACGGCCAGTTTTTTGAAATACAATTTGATCAGCAATATAAAAGCAGCAATAAAGATACCTTGCTGTTTACCTCTAAAGACTACAGCAACCAAATACTGGCGCTGGACTCTGTAAACATTCCACCAGTGTATTACAACATCTTTAAGCAAGTAAAAGCTGGCGACAGCGTGGTGATTAAGCAACTTACAGACAGTATCATGAAACAAGGCCAGGTGGCTCCGTTTATGAAAAAAGGCGCTCACATTATTGCCCATTACAAAATTGTAAACGTATACCAAACAAGAGAAAGCGCCGACAGTGCATATAAATTATTGATGGAGTCTGCAAGGGTAAAAGATTCTTTAAAGTCGGTTGAACAGCTAGTAAAAGATGATAAAACCATTGCCGATTATTTGGCACAAAACAAAATACAAGCCACTAAAGCTCCTGCTGGTACTTATGTACAAATCATTACCCCAGGTGAAGGTGCTGCGGCAGATACTTCTAAAGTATTAAAAGTGCTTTACAGTGGTAAAAGCATGGAGGATGGACAAGTATTTGATTCAAACATGGATCCTAAATTTGGCCACACCGATCCACTGCCAGTGTTTATGAATGCTGCACCAGGTAGTGAGTATGGTGTTATTAAGGGCTGGACGGATGGCTTATCCTTACTAAAAAAAGGAGGCAAAGCAAACCTGTACATCCCATCTTCTTTAGCATATGGCAAACAGGGCAGGGGCGAAAAAATTAAACCCAATGCCAACCTGATGTTTGAAGTAGAAGTGGTAGACATGGTAACAGAAGAGCAGGCTAAAAAAGAAATGGCCGCCATGCAGCAAAAAATGGAAGCAGAACAACAACGCATGCTCGACTCTATGAGAAAGAGCAAGCCTCAGTTGCCCAATCAAAAATAATAATGCCTTTTAATAAAAAAGCGCCCTGCATGCAGGGCGCTTTTTTATTGGGTAAATTGTATCTTGTAAGCAATAGGCCGGTGATACCTATGCCAATAAAGTATTTGACAAAAATCAAACGGCTGTGTTTATATTTTATTGAACTTAACATCCATTTGCCATCTTTGATAATTTTATTAAACTCATTACAATGAAAAGAAGACATTTTGTACAAAGCCTCACCCTAACTGCAGCAGGCTTGTACGCCAATAGCTTATTTGCTGGCCATACACCTGATAAAAAAAAGGAATTAGCCGTACAACTATTTAGCATAAGGGATGCCGTTGCAAAAAACCTGGAGGCAGCGTTGGAAAAACTAGCCGGGCTGGGATATAACACCCTTGAAATTTATGGATATAACGGTACCTTTTTTGGTAAAACAGCCAGTGAGTTTAATACCATATTAGCCAATACCGGTTTAAAAGTAGTAAGCTCTCATCACTTGCCCGGGCTGGTGGTTAAAGGCAAAGGCTCCTTAACAGACGGCTGGGATAAAGCAGTGGAAGACATGCACAGCATAGGTGCCCGGTACATGGTTTGCGCCTATTTGTTTGAGCAAGAACGTACGAACGAAATTTATAAATCGCTGCCGGCCCTGCTCGAAAAAGCAGGTACTGCTACCAAAGCAGCCGGTATACAATTTGCCTATCACAATCACGATTTTGAATTTGAAAAATTGGGCGATACACCGGTGTACGATTTTTTATTAAAAAACACTTCTTCCGAATTAGTAAAGATGGAACTTGACTTGTACTGGATATCCAAAACCGGTAACGATCCCGTGGCCTATTTTGAAAAATACCCCGGCCGCTTTCCGTTATGGCATGTAAAAGATATGCAAGCTGGCACTAAAGACATTACCGAAGTGGGCAATGGCACCATTGATTTTGACCGCATTTTTGCTGCCCGTAAAAAAGCCGGATTAAAACATTGGTTTGTAGAGCAGGATATAAGTAAAGGCGATATTTTTGAAAGCCTTAAACAAAGCAAGGCTTTTGTACAAAACAAAAAATATTAATTGCCTGTAAGCTGGCTGCTGCAAATAATAAATGCGATAAAGGCGTAGTGTAAGCTACGCCTTTATCGTTTAGTAAAGCCCGGTATATTAAGCAGGCATACTGGCTTGTTGCAGTGCCGTAAATAATTGCACTGCCTGCACGGCTTCTTTTACATCATGCACCCTTAACAGGTTTGCCCCTTGCTGCAATGCCAGCGTATTTAATACAGTAGTACCATTTAATGCCTCATGGGCCGTAATGCCAAGCGTTTTATAAATTGTGCTTTTACGAGATAAGCCTACCAGCAATGGGCAATTAACGGCCGAAAAAACAGACAGCTGCTGCAGCAACCTAAAATTATGCTGGATGGTTTTACCAAAACCAAAACCAGGATCAATAATTACATCGTGTATACCCGCCCGTTTACAATCGGCAATTTTTTGTATAAAATAGTCCAATACTTCAAGGGTAATATCTTTATATGCCGGCTGTTGCTGCATGGTAAGAGGTGTGCCCTGCATGTGCATACAGATATAAGGGGTGTTTAAAGGCGCAATACATGCCATCATTTGGCTATCCATATCACCGGCACTAATATCATTTACCATATGTGCACCAGCCTGCACGGCGGCCAACGCTACCTGGCTAAAGTAGGTATCTATCGATATAATGGCCTGGGGATATTGCCGGCTGATTGCTGCTATTACCGGCAACACCCTCGCTGCCTCTTCGGCTGCTGTTAAAGGCTGGCTGCCAGGGCGGGTACTTTGGCCGCCAATATCCAGTATTGCAGCACCATCGGCCAGCATTTGGCCCGCAAGCGCTACCATGGCATCTATACCCATGGTTAAATGGCCACCAGCAAACGAATCGGGGGTAGCATTTATAATGCCCATTACCACGGGGGTTTGCAGCGATAATAATTTTCCTTTACAGTTGAGTGTATACATTGCGGCCAATCGAGTATTTTTGACGCCAGCAAAAATAGACACATTACTTTTAACATGAACACCAATCAACAGTACGACAAGGCAATTGATAGCTGCAGGGATATTTTTTTAAAAAAAACGGCTGATTATGGCACTTCGTGGAGGGTATACCGCATTATATCGGTTGCCGACCAAATTTTTATAAAGGCCAAACGCATTAGAACAATCCAGGAGTTAAAACATCAAAAAATTGATGATGATATTTTTAGCGAATTTAAAGGCATACTTAACTATGCCATTGTGGGTTTAATACAGCTGGATATGCCAGCCGAAGAAGTGGAAGAGTTGCCAGCGCAACAAGTACAACAGTTGTACGATGCTAAAATTGCAGCCGCTAAACAACTGATGCAAAACAAAAATCATGATTACGGAGAAGCGTGGCGGGATATGAGCCAGGAAAGTTTTACCGATTTGATACTGGCAAAAGTTTTACGCATACGCAGCATATTGGCCAATGATGGCAAAACAATGGTTAGTGAGGGCATAGACGCCAATTTTTTCGATATTATAAATTATGCTGCATTTGCCCTGATATTAGGCAATGATGCAGCCCAAGCATAAACCAACCAGGTATGAAACTAGCCGTTAACATTGCAAGAATTATTGTTGGCTCCCTATTTGTTTTTTCTGGCCTCGTTAAAGCCATCGACCCACTGGGCTTAAATTATAAAATGCAGGAGTTTTTTGAGGTATGGTCTTCGGCAGGTTACTTGCCCGGCTTAATGAACTGGTTTAATGCACACGCCCTGTTATTTACCCTGGTAATGATAACGCTGGAAGTGGCATTGGGTGTAGCATTGTTGATTGGCTGGCGAAAAAAAGTTGTTATCAACCTGCTGTTGTTACTAATGGTGTTTTTTACATTTTTAACCAGCTATGTGTTGTTTAGCGGTAAAATAAGAAGCTGCGGTTGCTTTGGCGATTGTATTCCGCTTACACCGATACAAACTTTTAGTAAAGATATTTTGCTGCTGGCGCTGATATTATTATTGTTGTTTAAGCGTACTTATATACAACCCGTTTTTAAAGGCATAGCAGGTACAGTGTTGGTTTTTTTGGCAGTATTGTCTACCGTTTACTTACAATATTATGTGATGAAGCACTTGCCGGTAACGGATTGCCTGCCTTACAAAGCGGGCAACAATATACTGGAGCTACGTAAAATGCCGGCCGATGCCATCCCCGATAAATTTGATTACAGCTTTGTATACGAAAAGGATCATGTAAAAAAGGAATTTACGATGAACAACCTGCCCGACAGTAGCTGGAAGTTTATTGAACGTAAAGAAACCCTGGTACAAAAAGGTAAAAACAATATCCCCGCCATTAATGATTTTTCGCTTACAGACACTACCGGTGCTGATAATACCGAGGATGTATTAAACCAACCACATTACTACTTATTGTTTTTAAAAGAGCTGGATGCTAAAACGAGTGAATGGGAAAACGAATTTGTTGCAATTGTAGCTAAAGCAAAAAAAGCAGGTACGCCAGTTTACATTTTAACAGCCGATAATATTAGGGTAAACAATTATTTTAACACAACAAAAGCACTAGGCATTACGGTGTTTACCTGCGATGGCACTGCTATTAAAACGGCGGCAAGGGCCAATCCAACGTTGTTTGAAATGAAGGGGCCTGTTGTACAAAACAAATATAGTTGGGCAGATTTAGATGAAGTGGCCATTACCGCTGCTCAATAATTTCTGCCCTTAAAATATCCTTTAAATTGTTTTTGGTATTGTTGCATTCGGGCATAAACCCTGTATAAAAA
>JBDKJT010000148.1:0-21122 GCA_039796475.1 Bacteroidota bacterium
TAAAAGGCAATGCCCGGCAACCCATGGCCATCAAATACTTTTTGGTAGCTATTTTATTTGTATTGTTTGATGTAGAGGTAATCTTTTTTTACCCTTACGCCGTAAATTTTAGGGAGTTGGGTTGGCCTGGGTTTGCAGCAGTGGCGGGCTTTGTAGCATTGTTTATTTGTGGATTTATTTATATCCGAAAAAAAGGTGCACTCGACTGGGAAGATTAAAGCATTAATATAGCTGTTTTATAAGAGGCATTTGCCTAAACGATTGTTAGGCAAAACTTTTACAGAAATAAACTGTTTTACAGTTGCAAGCTTATAGCAGCATAATTAAAATTCAACATAACAATATGTCACGTCCGGTTCAATATAATTCAAAACTAAAAACGGTAGAAGCTCCCCTGAGTTACATGGGCGAGGGCTTTATGGCTACCTCATTTGAAAAAGTAATTGGCCTTGCCCGTAAAAATTCTATCTGGCCCTTACCCTTTGCCACTAGTTGTTGCGGTATTGAGTTTATGGCTACGGCTGCCAGCCATTATGATATTGCCCGCTTTGGTGCAGAAAGGATGAGCTTTTCTCCCCGCCAGTGCGATTTATTAATGGTGATGGGCACCATCTCTAAAAAAATGGGCCCGGTATTAAGGCAGGTATACCTGCAAATGGCCGAACCCCGTTGGGTATTATCAGTAGGCGCCTGCGCCAGCAGTGGTGGTATTTTTGATACCTATTCTGTACTGCAGGGTATCGATCAAATTATTCCGGTAGATGTATATGTGCCCGGCTGCCCGCCAAGGCCCGAAGCAATTATAGATGGATTTTTAAAAATACAGGAACTGGTACACAACGAAAGTTTACGCAGAAGAAACAGCGATCATTATAAAGCCTTATTAGAAAGCTACGGCATACAATAAGCCCGGCTTTTGATAGCAATAGCTTTTTAGACTATTAATTTTTTTTTTTGACTTTTTAGTTTATGTCATTAACCAACGAAGCAGTAAAAGAAAAACTGGTTGAAAAATTTGGAGAGGCACTCACCGATTGGCAGGAGCCATATGGTATGCTTACTTTTACTGCCCCCAAAGCGCTTAATTTAAAAGTGCTGCAATTTTTGTACGATGATGCAGTACTGCGTTTTCAATTTTTAACCGATTTGCAGGCAGTGCACTACCCCGATAACAAGGATGCAGAACTAGCCGTGGTTTATCACCTGCACAATTTAACCGATAATATTCGCCTGCGTTTTAAAGTGTTTACATCCATCCAAAATCCTGATGTATACAGCGCTACGGCACTGTATGCGTCTGCCAATTTTATGGAAAGAGAAACCTACGATTTTTTTGGGGTAAACTTTGTTGGGCATCCCAATTTAAAGCGTATATTAAATGTAGATGAAATGGATTACTTCCCCATGCGTAAGGAGTTTCCGCTGGAAGACCAGACCAGGATTGATAAAGACGACGAAATGTTTGGCAGATAATAAAAAATCAGCAGCAAAAATATCAAAACAACCAGTTTTGCTTTTTCACTGCTATCTTTTGACTTTACTATGAACGATCATATTTTATTACCAGAAGGCAGCATAGAAAAGCAAACCACCACGCTTAACCTGGGGCCAACGCACCCGGCTACGCATGGCGTTTTTCAAAACATCCTGGAGCTGGATGGCGAAAGGATATTGTCTGCAGAGTCTACAGTGGGTTATATCCACCGGGCTTTCGAAAAACTGGCAGAGCGCAGGCCGCTGTACCAGGTAACGCCTATTACAGACAGGCTTAACTACTGCTCATCACCCATCAATAATATGGGCTGGCACATCACCTGCGAAAGGCTGCTGGGTGTACAAACGCCCAAGCGGGTTGATTATCTCCGCATCATCATCATGGAGCTTGCCCGTATTGCAGATCACCTTATTTGTAATTCAATTGTAGGGGTAGATAGTGGGGCCTTTTCTGGCTTTTTGTACCTCATGCAATACCGTGAACTTATTTATGAAATATATGAAGAAGTATGTGGCTCCCGCCTTACTACTAATATTGGGCGTATTGGCGGTTTTGAAAGGGATTTCTCAAATACAGCATTTGAAAAACTCGAAAAATTCTTAGCAGAATATCCAGCTACTTTAAAAGAGTTTGAAAACCTGTTTAACCGCAACCGTATTTTTATGGAGCGTACCATCGGTTGCGGCCCCATTAGTGCACAGCGGGCATTAAATTATGGCTTTACGGGCCCCAATTTAAGAGCCGCCGGTGTAGATTACGATGTAAGGGTGCATAGCCCCTACAGCAGCTACCAGGATTTTGAGTTTACCATACCCGTTGGCACTACCGGCGATTGTTACGATCGCTTTTTGGTTCGTAACGAAGAAATGTGGCAAAGCCTTAAGCTGATTGGCGATGCTTACAAAAAAGTACAATCCTTTAAAGGTACCGATGCCGAAGTATACCATGCAGATGCACCAGCTTACTACCTGCCGCTTAAAAAAGATGTGTATACCAAAATGGAGGCACTCATCTATCACTTTAAAATTGTAATGGGTGAAACAGAAATACCCGCTGGCGAAATATACAGCTCGGTAGAGGGTGCTAATGGAGAGCTGGGTTTTTACCTCATCAGCGATGGTGGACGTACACCTTACAGGCTGCATTTTCGCAGGCCCTGTTTTATCTATTACCAGGCATACCCCGAGTTGATAAAAGGTGGTTTATTAAGCGATGCTGTAATAACCATGAGTAGTTTAAACCTGATAGCAGGCGAATTGGATGCCTAGTAAATAGTTAGTATAACAAAAGGTAAAAGTATACCAGCTCCTTGCAATGGATCTTTTAACTTTTATATTTTAATTTTTTTGATTTTACGATGATACAGTTTAGTGATAAAAGTTTGGCTAAAGTGGCAGAAATAATTGCCCGCTATCCTGCCGGAAGGCAAAAAAGTGCTTTGCTGCCTGTACTGCACCTGGCGCAGGAGGAGTTTGGAGGATGGCTGGATGTGCCGGTGATGGATTATGTAGCCACTTTATTAAGCATTACCCCCATTGAGGTATACGAAGTAGCCAGCTTTTACACCATGTACAATTTAAAGCCGGTAGGCAAGTATGTGTTTGAAGTATGCCAAACTGGTCCATGTATGTTAAGAGGCAGCGACGATATCATTGCTTACATCAAACAAAAACTGGGCATTGGCCCCGGCGAAACTACGGCCGATGGCCTGTTTACGTTAAAACCTGCCGAATGCCTGGGCGCTTGTGGCTATGCACCCATGATGCAGCTGGGCAAGCATTACCGGGAGCATTTAACCAAAGAAAAAGTAGATGTCATTATTGAAGAATGCCGCAACAACGCCGCAAAAAATAACTAATAACATTTATGCAACCAATTATACCTTATTTAAATTTTAATGGAAACGCTGCAACAGCATTGGCTTTTTATGCTAAAGCATTAAATGGTACGGTGGTTTTTCAGCAAACCTTTGGTGAGTCGCCCATGCCGCATACGGCCGACATGAAAGATAAAATTATGCATGCCACTTTTCAGGCAGGCCAATTATCTTTTATGGTAAGCGATTGCCCGCCACACCTGTCGGCCACAACCGGCACCAATATAAGCCTCAGTTTAAATTTTTTAGATGAAGCCTCAATAGATAGCACTTTTGCTGCATTTGCAGATGGCGCCACTATTACCATGGAGCTGCAGGATACTTTTTGGGGTGCAAAATTTGGTATGCTTACAGATGCATTTGGTATAAACTGGATGTTTAATTACGATAAACCCCAAAAACAAGATTAAGCCGCTTAAAAAAAAATGAAACACCTGCTGCTGATAGTACTTTTATGGCCATTGGCAACACTTAAAGCCCAGCTAACTGAGGCAGAAAAGTTGGTAGCCACGGTACAGGAGTTTCACCAGGCATTGGTTAATAAAAATAGTATTTCGCTTAACCAGCAAACCGATAAAGCGCTTAGTTATGGCCATAGCAATGGCTGGGTACAAGATAAAAAGGAGTTGATAGCCGATTTGCAATCGGGCAAAATCAACTACCAGCAATTTACCACCGATAGTATGGTTACCCATATTAACGGTACCATGGCCAATGTAAGGTTTAAAGCAACGGTTGATGCCAGTATGAATGGTGTTAATAGCAGTTTTAAATTAAGGGTGCTGGAGGTATGGGTAAAAAAATCTAGCAGGTGGTTACTGTTTTCGAGGCAGGCCGTAAAACAATAAAAAACAATGGCTAAATGTCAAAAAAAATTACCGCTTTTAATCAGCATTTTTTTTTGACGTTTAATTTTTAATAAATAGGAATGGGTAAAAAATTATTATTAGCAAACGCACATGTTTCGGGCATACGCAGTTTTGAGGTGTACCGCCGGGAAGGTGGCTACCGCAGTGTGGAAAAAGCACTAAAGATGGCACCCGCCGATATTGTGGAAGAAGTTAAAAAAAGCGGGCTACGTGGCCGTGGTGGTGCAGGTTTTCCTGCCGGGATGAAATGGAGTTTTATTGCCAAGCCCGAAGGTGTGCCACGCCATTTAGTAGTAAATGCTGATGAAAGCGAACCGGGTACTTTTAAAGACAGGTACCTGATGGAGTTTTTGCCCCACCTGCTGATAGAAGGCATGATTATATCATCCTTTGCACTAGGCAGTAATGTAAGCTACATTTACATCCGTGGCGAATACGCCTGGATACCAGATATACTGGAAGAAGCCATTGCAGAAGCAAAGCAAAATGGCTTTTTGGGTAAAAATATTTTGGGCAGCGGCTTCGATTGTGAAATATATGTACAACGTGGTGGCGGCGCCTACATTTGTGGGGAAGAAACGGCACTGATAGAGTCGCTGGAAGGCAAAAGAGGTAATCCAAGAATTAAACCCCCTTTTCCGGCAGTAAAAGGCGTTTGGGAACGTCCAACCGTGGTAAATAATGTAGAAACCATTGCCGCCGTGGTGCCCATCATCAATGATGGTGGAGAAGCATACGCACAAATTGGCATTGGCAAATCTACCGGCACCAAATTAATTTCAGCTTGTGGTAATATTAATAAACCCGGGGTTTATGAAATAGACATGACCATTTCGGTAGAAGAATTTATTTACAGCGATGAATATTGCGGAGGCATACCCAGCGGAAAGCGTTTAAAAGCTTGTATACCGGGTGGCTCTTCGGTACCTATTTTGCCCGCCAACCTGCTGTTAACAACCGCCAAAGGCGAAAAAAGGTTGATGAATTACGAAAGCCTTTCTGATGGCGGCTTTGCCACCGGCACCATGATGGGTAGCGGAGGTTTTATTGTGCTGGATGAAGACCAATGTGTGGTAAAACATACCATGACGCTGGCTCACTTTTACCACCACGAAAGCTGTGGGCAGTGCAGCCCTTGCAGGGAAGGCACCGGGTGGATGGAACGCATCCTTAAAAAAATTGAAACAGGCAAGGGCGAAATGAAAGATATTGACCTGTTGTGGGATATACAACGTAAGATAGAGGGCAATACCATTTGCCCATTGGGCGATGCCGCCGCATGGCCGGTAGCTGCGGCCATCCGGCATTTTAGAGATGAGTTTGAGTGGCATGTACAAAACCCACAGGATTGTTTAACAACAAACTATGGTTTGGCGCATTACGCCGATCCTATATATGTGCCGGTAACTGCCTAAAGCAGTTGCCCAAAGGCATCCTTTTTTTTAGAACAAACAGTAGCAATAAAGCAGTAAAAGCAATTGTTGCTTGATAATAAAGTCTGGCAAATCATTTAGTTGATTTTTGTTGACTTTTTAATTTTTAATTATGGCCGAAGAAGTAAAAGCACCACCCGCCAACTTTAAAGTAACCATCGATAATATCACCATCGAAGTGGCGCCGGGTACCACCATATTAACTGCTGCCCGCCAGATAGGTGGAGATGTTACCCCGCCTGCCATGTGCTATTACAGCAAGCTGCAGGGCAGTGGTGGTAAATGCCGCACCTGCCTGGTAGAAGTGGCAGCAGGCTCCACCGCCGACCCTAGGCCCATGCCTAAGCTGGTGGCTAGCTGCCGCACCACCGTAATGGATGGTATGATTGTAAAAAATATTACCAGCAGCAAAGTACAAGACGCAAGGGCTGGTGTGGTAGAATTTTTGTTGCTCAACCATCCGCTGGATTGCCCCATTTGCGACCAGGCCGGCGAATGCCACCTGCAAGACCTCGGTTATGAGCATGGAAAACAAGGCACCCGCTACGAGTTTAAGCGACGCACTTTTGAAAAAGAAGATATTGGCCCATACATACAGCTGCACATGACACGCTGTATTTTGTGCTATCGCTGCACCTATGTGGCCGACCAGCTTACAGAAAAAAGGGTGCATGGTATTTTAGACAGGGGAGAGCATGCAGAAATATCTACCTATATTTCTAAAGCAATAGACAACGAGTTTAGCGGTAATATGATTGATGTATGCCCCGTAGGCGCATTAACCGATAAAACCTTCCGGTTTAAAAACAGGGTTTGGTTTACCAAACCAGTGGATGCCCACCGCAGCTGCAGCACCCCGGGCTGCTGTGGCAATACTACGCTTTGGCTAAGAGGCGATGAAGTGTTTAGGGTAACTGCCCGTAAAGATGAGTGGGGCGAAGTAAAAAGTTATGACGGTAAACCCGGCTGGATTTGTAATACCTGCCGCTTTGATAAAAAGAAAACCAGCGATTGGGTTATTGAAGGCCCTACGGTTGTAAACAGGCATTCTGTTATTTCGCAGGGGCATTATAATAACCTGGTAGTACCTTCCGAAACAATGCAAAAAGTAATGAATGGCAGGGAGCCGCAATTATTAATGGATATACATACGGTAAGTGAGGTAAACAAGCCGGGGGTAACACTTAGCAGCATTAATGGCCCGGCTAAGTCGGATGATTTTAACAATGCCCAGTAAACAGCTGCGGTACAAGTGAGTGACACAACACTGTTGCCCATAGTACTACAGCCGGATAAAAATATTTATACGCAATTATGTTATTAGCAGTAAACCTTGCATTGATTATTGAAAAATTGGTTTTGATTGTAGCGGTGGTAATGTCATCGCTGGTGGTGGCTATGTACACCACTTTTGCCGAACGTAAAGTGGCTGCCTTGCTGCAAGACAGGCGTGGCCCTAACCGTGCCGGCCCGTTTGGGTTATTGCAACCCTTGGCCGATGGGTTAAAACTTTTTTTTAAGGAAGAAATCATCCCCAATTTTTCGTCTAAATTTTTGTTTATACTGGGCCCTTGTTTGGCAATGCTTACGGCGATGATGACAGGTGCTGTAGTGCCATGGGGCGATAAAATTGTGCTGCCCAATGGTTACGAAGTGTCGTTACAAATTGCAGATATCAATATTGGTATTTTATACATTTTTGGGGTGGTAAGTATGGGGGTATATGGTATTATGATTGGCAGCTGGGCCAGTAATAATAAATACTCCCTGATGGGCGGGTTAAGGGCTGCCTCACAAATTATTAGTTATGAGCTGGCAATGGGTATTGCCCTTATTGCGCTGCTGATGGTAACAGGTACGCTGAGCCTTAAAACGATGGTAAACCAGCAAATGGATGGCATTTGGAATATTGTAAAACAGCCTTTGGGCTTTCTTATATTTATCATTTGTGTGTTTGCCGAGTGTAACCGTACACCATTTGATTTGCCCGAGGCCGAAAACGAATTGATTGGGGGATACCACACCGAATATTCATCTATGAAGCTGGGTTTTTACCTGTTTGCCGAATACATAAATATGTTTATCAGCAGTGCGGTAATGGCCAGCCTGTTTTTTGGCGGGTACGATATTCCTTTTTTAAATGATACACAATTTGCTGCCGAGCATGGCCATAATTTAATGGCATTGCTGCATGGCGCAATGTTGTTTATAAAAATTGCTTTCTTTTTGTTTTTATTTATGTGGGTACGGTGGACGATACCAAGGTTTAGATACGACCAGCTGATGAACCTTGGCTGGAAAACTTTAATACCATTGGCATTGTTTAACATGCTGGTAACCGGCGCCCTGATATTGTTTAAGCAAAACGGCTGGCATTTTTAAATCAATACAAATATATTTGTGCCGCTTTATCAGCGGCTTTAAATAACCATACATGCAATCATTAACCAACCGAGCCAAGGCAGTAGACCGCAGACCGCTTAACCTGCTGGAAAAAGCATACCTGCCCGCTATTTTTAAGGGCATGAGTATTACGTTTGGCCATATGTTTAAAAAAAGGCCTACTATTAACTATCCCGAAAAAACAAGGCCTTTTAGCCCTGTTTTTAGAGGCTTGCATATTTTAAACCGTGACGAAGAGGGCAGAGAAAACTGTACCGCCTGCGGCCTGTGTGCAGTAGCTTGCCCGGCAGAAGCCATTACCATGGAAGCTGCGGAAAGAAAAAGCGGGGAAGAAAATTTGTATAAAGAAGAAAAATATGCAGCCCGGTACGAAATAAATATGCTGCGTTGTATTTTTTGTGGTTTGTGCGAAGAGGCTTGCCCTAAAGATGCCATTTACCTAAGCGAAACCTTTGCCCCGGCCAATTACCAGCGCAAAGGGTTTATTTATGGTAAAAGCGATTTATTGATACCGCATCCTAAAAACGAGCCCGAAGCATTTGCCCAGGCAAGAGGCAGCAGGGTAAAAACAACAAACAACTAATTTGCTTACCTGGCGTTGGCCGCCAGTTAACAGAACTGACTTTTTTATGAGTGTTACACAAATATTATTCTGGTTTTTAAGTTTGCTGGCCATTGGCGGCGCCGTAATGGTGGTAGCCAGCCGCAACCCGGTGCACAGCATTTTATACCTCATCATTACCTTTTTTGCCATATCGGGGCATTATGTATTATTAAATGCACAGTTTTTAGCCATTGTAAACATTATTGTGTATGCCGGCGCCATTATGGTATTGTTTCTGTTTGTGGTAATGCTGATGAATTTAAATGCAGAGTCGGAACCACCCAGCAAAAGCAAATACCTGCTGTACAGTGGTGTTATTGCCGGATGTAGTTTACTGCTTATAATGGTGGCCGCCATTAAAAAGAGTGATGCTGCCAGCCAGCTTACCCAACTAAAAGATGGAGAGGTAGGCCTTATCAGCAACCTGGGCAAAACACTATTTACCGATTTTGTTTTTCCGTTTGAGATAAGCAGTGTACTTTTTTTAAGTGCTATGATTGGTGCGGTAATTATATCTAAAAAAGAAACCGGCACTGAAACTGAAAACCTGTAACATTATCAACATTATGCCAATTAGTTATTATATCATTTTATCGGTTGCCTTGTTTTGCATAGGGGTGGTGGGGGTGCTTACCCGCCGCAATGCCATCATTATTTTTATGTGTATAGAGCTAATGCTGAATGCAGCCAATTTATTATTGGTAGCTTTTTCTAAAATGCACCACCTGGCATTGGGGTTAAATTTTCCTACGCTGGCAAGCGAAGCACAGGTATTTGTATTTTTTATTATGGTGGTAGCTGCTGCAGAGGTAAGTGTTGGGCTGGCTATTATAGTAATGATATACAGAAATATCCATTCGGTGGATATTAACTTCCTTAACAGGTTAAAAAACTAATACCACATTATTGGATAGTGCGGTACTAACAAAACAACATATATTTTTTAAACATCTTAAATAATATGTCTGGATGCTCTTACCAGAGCAAAAGACCACAGGGGCATGAGCAATACATTACAAATCGTTTGGCTGATTCCTTTTTTGCCATTGATTGGTTTTTTAATCAATGGTTTATTCAGGAAACAATTGTCAAAACCAATGGTGGGCATTATTGGCAGCGCTGTTATATTAGGTTCTTTTATTTTAAGCCTATATGCCTTTATGCAGGTAAAAAGCGGCAATACACATATTGCCCATTACTTTAATTTTATTAATACCGAGTCGTTAAAAATTGGTTTCGACTTCCAGGTAGATCAATTATCATCCATCTTTTTGCTAATTATTACAGGGGTGGGTTTTTTAATTCATGTGTATTCTACTTCGTATATGCATGAGGAAGAAAGTAAAGATTTTGCTAAATACTTTGCTTACCTCAACCTGTTTGTTTTTTCTATGCTGTTGCTGGTAATGGGCGCCAATTACATTATTATGTTTATTGGGTGGGAGGGTGTGGGCCTTTGCTCTTACCTGCTTATTGGCTTTTGGTTTAAAAACAATCATTATAACGATGCTGCCAAAAAAGCATTTGTAATGAACCGGATTGGGGATCTTGGATTTTTATTGGCCGTATTTTGGTTGGTAAGTAAGTTGGGTACCGCCAATTATACCGATGTATTTGCCAATGTAAAAAATTTAACAGCCACAGATATTACAGGTATTACCCTGCTGCTGTTTTTAGGGGCTACAGGTAAAAGTGCCCAAATCCCTTTATATACCTGGTTGCCCGATGCTATGGCCGGCCCTACACCGGTAAGTGCATTGATACATGCTGCCACCATGGTTACTGCAGGTATTTATATGATTGCAAGAAGCAACATCTTGTTTACCATGGCCGAGGTTACTCAACCAGTAATAGCCATGGTGGGCTTGGCCACCGCACTATTGGCAGCCACTATAGCGTTAAAACAAAATGACATAAAAAAAGTGCTGGCATACTCTACCGTTAGCCAGTTGGGTTATATGTTTCTTGGGCTGGGTGTAGGGGCTTACACCGGTGCTGTTTTTCATGTAATGACGCATGCCTTTTTTAAAGCGTTATTGTTTTTAGGGGCTGGTAGCGTAATACATGCTATGGGCGGCGAGCAGGATATGCGTAATATGGGTGGGCTTAAAAAATACATGAGCATAACTCACCTTACTTTTTTACTTGGCTGTATTGCCATCGCTGGTATACCGCCATTTTCCGGGTTTTTTAGCAAGGATGAAATATTGGCGGCAGCATTTGCAAAAAATCCTGTGTACTGGGTATTGGGTGTATTGGGGGCATTAATGACGGCTTTTTACATGTTTAGATTATATGCCATGACGTTTAGGGGGCAATTCAGGGGCACTCATGAGCAAGCACATCACCTGCACGAAAGCCCGGCCGCCATCACCATTCCACTATCTATCCTGGCCATATTGGCGGTAGTAGGTGGCTTAGTAGGTATACCGGCTGTATTTAAGGAAGGTGGCCACCGGCTGGAGGCATTTTTGCAACCCATTTTTGCCGGCAGCAATGATTATATAAAAGCAAAAGGCCATTCACATCATTTATCGCATAGTACCGAATACATTTTAATGGCCGTATCAGTATTGGGTGCTTTAATTGCCCTTGGCTATGCCTGGAGCAAGTTTAGCAAATACCAAAAAGCAGCTGCTGAAGAAGAAACCGGCCTTGCAAAAGTACTGGCCAATAAATGGTATGTAGATGAATTGTACAACAGTATTATTGTAAAACCTGTACAATCGCTGGGTACATTTTTTAATAACGTAGTAGAAAAAAGAGGCATCGATGGTATTGTAAATGGAGTAGGCCGGGCCGTTAATTATGGCAGCAGGCAAATACGATTGTTGCAAAGCGGCCAAATAGGTACTTATGTATTGCTGATGATTATTGGCGCTTTGTTGTTATTCATTATTCAATTGTTCGTGTAAAAATATATTTTGATGTTCGGTAACTATATCACCATACCACATTTGCTCATTTTTATTCCGCTGATCACGGGCTTGCTTACTTTTTTTATAAAGAAAGACAGCAGCGCCAAAGCCTGGAGTTTGTTTTCGGCCATCCTTACTTTTGTGGTGTCTTTTACCAGCCTATTGTACAGTAAAGATGCTGCCTTAAGCGGTTTAACGTTTAACTACGAGTGGTTAAAATTTATTGGTGCCAGTTTTTCTGTAGGGCTTGATGGTACAGGCAGGTTGCTTACCTTACTTACAGCCATTGCTTTTCCGTTGATAATGGTGGCCACTTATAAAACTAATTATAAAAATGCCGCTGCATTTTATGGATTGATGTTATTATCGCAGGCTGGGTTGATGGGTGTTTTTTTATCACTGGATGCCTTACTGTTTTATTTCTTTTGGGAGCTTGCCTTAATACCGGTATATTTTTTATGCAGCCGCTGGGGTGGCGAAAAAAGGATACAAGCCACCTTTAAATTTTTTGTATACACTTTTGCCGGCTCGTTGCTGATGCTGGTGGGTATTATTTACACCTATTTACAAACAAAAGGAACCCCCTATGCAGAGCATAGTTTTTCTATCTCAGCTTTTCATACCGTAATGTTATCTGCGGCAGATCAAAGCTGGCTGTTTTGGTTATTTTTTGCAGCCTTTGCTATTAAAATGCCGGTATTTCCATTTCATACCTGGCAGCCCGATGCTTACGAGCAGTCGCCCACTGCAGTTACCATGGTATTAAGTGGTATAATGGTTAAAATGGGTTTGTTTGGTGTAATCAGGTGGCTATTGCCGGTGTTTCCGCTGGCAGCCATTCAGTACGACAATATTGTAATTGGCCTCTCAGTAATCGGTATTATATATGCCAGTCTCGTGGCCATAAAGCAAGATGACCTTAAGCGGTTGGTAGCTTACTCATCCATTGCACATATTGGCCTGATGAGTGCGGCGTTGTTTACCACCAAACCGGTGGCCATTGAGGGCGTGATGATACAAATGTTTAGCCATGGCATTAATATTATCGGGCTATGGATAGTGATAGATTTACTGGAAAAACAATTAGGCGTAAGAAGAATATCTCAATTGGGTGGTGTAGCACATAAAGCACCTTTTTTAACCATCGCATTGTTGGTAATTGCATTTGCCAATATAGCGCTGCCGTTAACCAACGCATTTGTGGGAGAATTGATGATGTTTAACGGGTTGTTTCAATTTAATAAATGGTATGCAGCAGTTGCAGGCATTAGTATTATACTGGCAGCAGTGTACATGCTAAACATGATAAAGAATGTTTTTTTGGGTGAGGCAAATACGCTTACACAAACAGTAAAAGAAATTTCGCTGAACGAAAAAATTGTATTGAGCGTAATACTGGTAGCCATCTTTATGGTAGGCATTTATCCGCAGCCATTTTTTGATCTAACCAAAGAGTCGGTAACCTATATTACCACAAAGCTTAAATAACTACTATTAACTAGGGTAACAGGATATATGAATGCAATAATATTAACAGCGGTTTGGGGTATCATCATGATGTTTGGTGGGGTGTTTTTTAAACGAAAAAGCACCGCATTGTACTGGGCCGTTGCAGGTATCGTACTGGTGCTGGCCGCCAATTTTTATGAGTTGGTAAATCAGCAGCCTTTTATAGAAATCAACGTGAGGGAGATGCTGCATTTTAACAGCTTTAACCTCACTTTTATTACTGTAGCATTAGCCAGCACTTTATTGTATTTTTTATTAAGCGGCCGGGATATTGAAAAAGTAGGCAGCAATGTATCCGAATATTTTGCCCTTATATTTTTTGTACTGTGCGGTGTATGTATCTCAGCCACGTTTAACACCCTGCTTACGCTTTTTCTTGGTATCGAAATCATGTCGATACCTTTGTATATCCTTACGGGTAGCGACAAGCGCAATTTAAAAAGCAATGAGGCCGCATTAAAGTATTTTTTGATGGGCTCATTTTCTACAGGTATCATGCTCATGGGTATTGTATTTGTATATGGCGGTAACAGTGCAGGCTCGTTTTTTATAGATAATATTAATTTGGGCGAAGGCAAACTGCCTGTGCTGGTGGCCATTGGCCTGGTACTGTTAATGGTATCTATGGCCTTTAAAGTATCCGCAGCACCTTTTCACTTTTGGACACCCGATGTATACGATGGCGCTCCCACGGTATTTACTTCGTTTATGGCCACCATTGTAAAGGCCGCAGGCTTTATTGCATTTATCCGCTTATTTGAGTATGGATTTGGCAAAGCCCAAACCCAGTGGCAGGTACTAATAGCAATAATTACTGCAGCCACTTTATTTATAGGTAACCTCACGGCTGTTTTTCAGCAAAGTGTAAAGCGTATGCTGGCGTACTCCAGTATTGCACAAGCCGGCTTTATGCTATTGGCTATTTTTGCCTTAAATGATATTGCAAAAGAAGGCCTGGTATTATACACGGCCGCTTATAGCCTTGCCAGCATTGGCATCTTTGCTATTTTAATTCGGATGAATGATTATACGGTGGATGGCTTTAATGGCCTGGCCAGGCAACAGCCCCTGCTAGCGGCCGCCGCCACAATCTGCCTGTTGTCGTTAACCGGTATACCGCTTACGGCAGGCTTTACCAGCAAATTTTTTATGCTGCTGGCAGCTGTTAAAAACGGACACCATCTTTGGCTGGTAATTTTTGCAGTATTATGTGCAGCAGTAAGCGCCTATTATTACTTTAGGGTAATACAGGCCATGTATTTTAAAGAACCCGGTGCCGATGTTATTATTAATGGGGTTACACCAGCATTTAAATATTTACTGGTAATTGTTGCAGCCTTAATTATTATACTGGGGTTATTTCCTGGGGCTATTACTAACTGGCTGCATTACTAATTTCAAAACAATACTTTTAAAAAAGCTTCCGGTACGGAAGCTTTTTTAATTATGGAAAGTGATAAAAATATACTCTTTGGTAAATGGTAAAATCATTGGTCTGCAAATTTCCTCCTTTCGTCAATTAATTAACGGATAAATAGTTTTTACCCTTTAACTTTAAGCGGAATTATTAATATGAAAGTTTCTGACGTAATAGGGCTCTCTTATAACACCGTAAAAAGTAACCGGCTGCGTACTGCTATAACAGTAGTAATTATCGCATTGGGTATTATGGCGCTTATCTCTATCATTACTGCGGTAGAGGCCGTTAATCAAAGCCTTACCGAAAGTTTTTCTACCATGGGTGCAAATGCATTTAGTATCCGGTACAAAGAGCGTACAGTAAGGTTTGGAGGTGGGGGTAACAGGGGCGATACCAAAAAAGTAAACCGCAACGCAAGATCAAAAGTTTCCAGCGAGGGTAAGCCCATCACTTTTGATGAGGCCCGGGCATTTAAGCAGCGGTTTAATTTTCCGGCGGTGGTAGGCATAGCCCTGCCGGGGCCGGCTGGTATAATTGTAAATACCGAAGCTAAAAAAACAAACCCCGACGTAAGGGTAATTGGTGGTGATGAAAGCTACCTCACCCTCAATGGGTATAAACTTTCTGCAGGCCGCAATTTTACCCCTACCGATGTAGAGAGTGGCGGCAGTGTATGTATTATTGGAAATGCCATAGCCGAAAAACTTTATGGAGAAAATACGCAAAAGGCAGTTGACAAAATGATTACGGTATCGGGGAGTAAGTACCGGGTAATAGGCGTATTAAAAGATAAAGGGAGCAGCGCTTTTTTAAATGCAGATAAAGTAGTGGTAACCACCTATAATAATATCCGTAAAATATTTGGTACCAATGGCAAATCGTACAACATTGCTATTATGGTACGGGATATTAAAATGATGGATGTGGCGGTTGGCGAAGCAACAGGCGCTTTTAGGCCAGTGCGTAAGCTGGATGTAAAAGAAGAGGATAATTTTTACATAGATAAAAGCGACAGTATCGCCCAAACATTTATGAAAAACCTGGGCTTTTTAAAATATGCTACGCTGGCTATTGCACTTATCACCTTATTTGGTGCCGCCATCGGTTTAATGAACATCATGCTGGTAGCAGTAAACGAACGCACCAAAGAAATTGGGTTGATAAAATCACTTGGGGGTAAAGCTGCCGAAATTAGGGCTCAGTTTTTATGGGAGTCAATCATCATCAGCATATTGGGTGCAGTAGCAGGTATACTGGTGGGCATACTATTGGGTAACCTGGTAGCGGTATTATTAAAAACAGGTTTTGTAGTACCCTGGGGCTGGGTTTTAATGGGGGTAATTGTATGTACTTTGGTAGGCTTGGTAGCTGGTTTATACCCGGCCTATAAAGCCTCTAAATTAGATCCAATTGTAGCATTGCGATATGAGTAAATAAATACAATCGTTTGCGGTGTGTTGCTTGCCAGTAAAGGGTTTGTATTAATTTTTGAATAATAGAAAAGGCAGGGGAAAAAATATTTTAGCGCCTGTTTGTTTCATTCAATTATTTATTTAACTTGTGCCGTATCTAAAAATTTCAACGATTATTTTACTTGCTGCAAATCCAAATTCAGTTTAGTAAAATTTTTTTTAACGAAACGCTTAAATTTCATTCACACACTAAAAAAAGAACGTTATGGCAGAATCAAAACCAACTGCGACCGTAAAACCAACAACTACAGTACAAGTAAAAAAGTCAGGTAATGCAATTTCACTTTTAGCTCCTGTGATTTGTATCATTGCTGGTTACCTGATTTGGAGATTTATTTTGGGCAACCCTTCAGGGTTTAACAAACCAGGGCATGGTTGGTTCTGGCCAGAGCATGATGGTCCTAAAAATGCCTTGAACAAAATGTATTTGGGCGGTATCATTGTACCAATCCTGATTGGTAGTTTTCTTACAATGCTCACTTTTGTTATTGAGCGTTTTTTAACTATTGGTAAAGCAACCGGCACCGGTAATAATGCTGAGTTTATCCGCAAAGTACAGTATCACCTGGCAAACAAAAATGTAGATGCAGCTTTGTCTGAGTGTGATAAACAAAAAGGATCTGTAGGTAATGTAATGAAAGCTGGTTTACACCGTTACAAAGAGATGATCAGCAATACAGAGCTGAGCACCGAGCAAAAAGTAATGGCTATACAAAAAGAAGTAGAAGAAGCTACTGCACTTGAGCTGCCAATGCTGGAGAAAAACCTGGTATTCTTATCTACTATCGCTTCTGTAGCAACCCTGTTAGGTTTGTTAGGTACGGTATTAGGTATGATTCGTTCATTCTCTGCCCTTGGTGAAGGTGAAGGCGGTGGTGATGCAGCGAGCAAACTGTCTGTAGGTATTTCTGAGGCCTTGTATAATACAGCATTGGGTATCGGTACATCAGCATTTGCTATTATCTTCTACAACATCTTTACCACTAAAATTGATGGTATTACTTATGGTATAGATGAAAGCGGATTTACATTAACTCAAAGTTTTGCATCTCTGTACAAATAATTTGCACCAATGGTGTGGAATATCATTTGTATTGAATCTAAAACTAAAAATAATTAAATCATGGGAAGAGCGAAGTTGCCCCGTAAGAGTACCTCGATAGACATGACAGCCATGTGCGATGTAGCATTTTTGTTGTTGTCATTCTTTATCCTGGCTACCAAGCAAAAACCACCAGAAGCAGTAGCTGTGGTGGCACCAACTTCAGTATCCTCAAAAGCTGCTCCCGAAAAATCTTTTCTGATTACGCTTACCAAAGAAGGCAAATGCTTTCTGATATTGGGTGATGAGACAAAAAAGAAAGAGATATTAAAGGACATCAACACCACCAAAGGGTTGGGCTTATCAGATGCTGAATTATCTAAATTAAATAAGCAAAGTTTTCTTGGCGTACCCTTTGGGCAAACCAAAAGTTTTCTTGCTTTAGAAGGAGGCTTACCTCCTGATAAAATGCCCGGGATACCTATTTCGGATACACTTAACAACGAATTGTCTGACTGGATCAGGAGCATAACAAATGTATATGCAAGCGATGGAGAAACACTTCGCAGCCTGGAAGAAAAGATATTGATTAAGGGTGATAACCTTGCAAAATATCCAACCTTTAAAAACGTGAAGTATGCACTGAAGAAGAATAACATCTTCAAATTCAGGATAGTTACAAGTAGCGAAAATATTCCTAAGGACTCTGAGTTGTATATAGAAAGCGAAAAGGTAAAATCTGGCGGGGCTAAGTAACAACGATAAACTAATTCTAACATCACTAAAATCGATTTCCAATGGCAGAAATGGATACCTCGTCGGGTGGCGGACATAAGAAGGGGCCCGGCGTCAAAAAATCAAAGAAATTATCTACCAGGGTAGATCTTACCCCAATGGTGGATTTAGGATTTCTGCTTATAACGTTCTTCGTGTTTACTACAACCATGAGTAAGCCTACAGCGATGAACATGAATGAGCCAAAGGATGATCCGGATAATCAATTAAAAGTAAAAAACTCAGGTGCGATGACAATCCTGCTGGGTAAATCAGACCAGGTATACTATTACATGGGCGAACTTACCGCAGAAGGTGCTTCTCAACAATTTAAGTCTACTTCTTATAAAGATATCCGCCAGGTAATTCTCGACAAAAAGAAAGCAACCCCAATTGGAGACTTGATGTATATCATCAAATCTGATAAGGAAGCTACTTTTAAAAATGCAATTGATATCCTGGATGAAATGGCCATTAATGCCGTGCCGCCGGGTCACTATGCCGAGGTAGAAATCAGCGATACCGAAGCAGAACTGATCAGGCTTACTGAAGCGGCCAACGGTATAAAATAGCTTATGGAATCTGAAGGATTCTGAATCTAATTAAACAAATTGTTTTACAAATGGATGTAAATAAAATATTAACCGCAGATGTACTGGACATCATCTTTGATGGTAGAAACAAACAGTATGGCGCTTACGAGCTGCGTAAAACATATGCTTCAAGGCTTACCAAAGCTTTGTTGATAACCGCAGCATTGGCCTTACTGATTTTTCTTACATCAGTGTTTGCCGGTATGAAGAAAAAAGGATCGGATGATGCCATTGATGTGGTGGATACACAAATGGCGGAAGTAAAAAATAACGAACCACCACCACCACCGCCACCACCACCGCCGCCAAAAGCACCACCACCACCAGAAATTAACCAGGTGAAGTTTACCCCTCCTAAAATTGTAAAGGATGAGGAGGTAAAAGAAGATGAAAAAATTGAGGAGATTAAGGAAGACCAGGTTATTAGTACTAAAACAGTGGAAAGTGATGTAAAGGATGTAGTGGTACAAGCACCTATTGAAGATAAGGGCACCCAGGTAGTAGAAGCACCCAAAAGCGATGACGAAGATAAAATCTTTACCAAAGTAGAGAATGAAGCTGAGTTTCCTGGCGGTAATGCAGCTTGGGCAAGGTATCTTCAAAAAAGTTTGGATGGTTTTAACCCTGCAGATAATGGTGCCCCTCCCGGTAAATACCAGGTAATTGTAAGATTTATTGTAAGCAAAGATGGTAGCATCAGCGATGTACAGCCAGAAACCAGCTTTGGATACGGTATGGAAGAGCAGGCTATTAAATGCGTAAAGAAAGGTCCTAACTGGAAACCAGCTTTACAAAACGGTCGTAACGTAAATGCTTATCGCCGTCAGCCCGTTACTTTTATAGTAGAAGAACAATAATTTACCCGATATTTTTTGTAAGCCCCTTCCATCGAAGGGGCTTTTTTGTGCTTTTATGTTTCTGCAAAAAATTAATTATGGAATGATACTAAGGCAGAATCTATTTGTAAAAACATACAATTATGGAAACAGCCCAAATTTTATCAGCCGATGTTTTAGACATCATTTTTGATGGAAGAAATAAAGCCTATGGCGCATACGATTTGAGATTAACCTATAATCAGCGGGTAAAAAAATCGTTGCTGCTTACTGGCTTTTTATTCCTCATTATTTGTTTTACCATTTTATGGAGTACCCCAAAAAAATCCACAGCATTAAATGTGATGGATTATGACGGGCCCACGCTTGCGGATGTAAAACCACCCGAAGCCAAACCCATCATTCCACCACCGGTACAAAAACCGACACCGCCCCCTGTTAATGCCATACAGTTTACCAAGCCAGTATTGGCCAATAATACCGAGGCAATAAAACCCATTGAAGAAATACACGACAACCAGGTGATTGCCAGCGAAACCATTAAATCTGATAATACCTTGAGCTTGGTAAAGGCACCACAAGATATTGTTGAAAGCAATGTATTAGAAATACCAAAAGCCAATAATGAGGAGGTGATTTTTAAAAAGGTAGAACGGGAAGCTGAGTTTCCGGGTGGCGATGCTGCCTGGTTTAGGTACCTGCAAAAAAGCCTTGCCAACTTTAATCCTTCCGAAAATGGTGCACCCGAGGGTAAGTACCAGGTAATAGTAAAGTTTATTGTAAGTAAACACGGCCAAATAAGCGATGTACAGGCCGAAACAAACTATGGGTATGGGCTGGAGCAGCAAGCTATTGAATGTATTAAAAATGGCCCTGGCTGGAAACCGGCTTTGCAAAATGGTGTAAACGTAAACGCTTATCGCCGCCAGCCCATTACCTTTTTGGTACAGCAATAGTTGGGTGGCATGCTGTAAAATGATAAAGTCTTTTTCAACCATTAGTAATATAAAATATAAAACATGGCAACAATAGATGCAGCCTCCGGCAGGCAGGGGCAAAAAAACAAAAGGCTGGTAAAAAAATCAACTACTGTAGATCTTACCCCCATGGTAGATCTTGGATTTTTACTCATTACTTTTTTTGTATTTACTACGGTAATGGCAAAGCCTGCGGTAATGCCGGTAAACTTGCCTTATCACAAAACAACAGATAATTCCGAAGTATGCGAAAGCTGTGCCCTAACAGTGATATTAGCAGCGCAAAACAAGCTTTATTATTATAGTGGCGCTGCCGATACCGCCACTTTTTACCAGGCAGAGTATAGCAATATAAGGCAGGTTATCCAGCAAAAAAAAGCTGCACTCCGGCAGTTGTTTAATCATAAAAGAGCGTTACAGTTAATTGTAAAACCATCGGCACAATCTTCGTTTCAAAACTTTGTTGATATGGCTGATGAGGCTTCTATCAACATTATCCAACGGTATTATATTGATGAGCTAACACCCGTGGAGATTAATAAAATTCCTGTAGTGCAACTGTTTTAGCCCGTTGCTGTATACAGGCTGTATCTTTGTAATATGCTTAATAAATTAACTGGCTGGGATGATACCATTGTAGCACTAGCCACTCCACACGGTATAGGAGCCATTGCTGTTATCCGGCTAAGTGGCAGCAATGCCATTGGTATTGCCAATACGCTTTTTCCTTCCCGGGATCTTGAAAAAAAAGCATCGCACACATTGCATGTTGGATTGTTAAAAGATGCAGGAGAAACTTTAGATGAGGTGGTGGTAGCTTTATATAAAGCGCCTAAAAGTTATACCGGTGAGGATGTGGTAGAAATAAGTTGCCATGGATCACCATATATACAGGAGCAGA
>JBDKJT010000149.1:0-5330 GCA_039796475.1 Bacteroidota bacterium
TGTTAGGTGTGCTGCATGCACCCTACACACACAAAATGCTATTCCATATTTTTTGGCTTTGCCTGTTGCCGCAGGCAGCAGCTTATTGGTAAGTAGCGGCATAAGTAATGCATTGCCTGCCGGCCGTTTTAAAACGATGCTGCAACTGCCCTTAACTGTTAAACGAATTAAAACCGAATTGAAATTATTGGAGCAATATGTGCATCAATTTGTATCGCTTACCCAATGGTACCGGCAGGTATTACTTGATAACAACCTGCCGCCAGCAAAAATTACAGTAATACCCGCCGGGCTTGCATTAACTACACATACGAGTGACGCTGTATGGTCGCCTGCACAACCCGGCCAACCTTTAAAATTGGTTTTTATAGGACGGATGCAACCACAAAAAGGGGTGCATTTGCTGATAGAAGCGGCCAAACAATTTAACAGCCGCCAACTGCAGGTTTTTATTTATGGCCGGGCAGAAAAAGATGCCTACCATGCCCAGTGCGTTGCACAAAGCCAACAGTGTACACATGTGCACTGGATGGGTTTTGTAGAAAGAGAAACGGTGGTACACACATTGTCAAAATATCACCTGCTATGCCTGCCATCACTTTTTTCTGAAATGGCTCCCTTGGTGATACAAGAAGCATACGCCGCTGGCATACCCATTATTGCCAGTAAAGTATATGGAAATATTGAGCAGGTAAAAGATGGAGTAAACGGATTGTTGTTTGACTATAATAATGCTGCCAGCCTTGCACAATGCATTAGCCGGTTGGTAAACAACCCTGGCCTGCTACCAACTCTAAAAACAAACCTGCCCATGCCCGCAAGCTTTAAGGAAGTGTACGATGCTTATCAGCGTATTTATTTAACCTAACTATCTTATATCTTGCATAACAAGCATGTATTATTAATAACCTCCACCAATCTTGCCTGCAACCCCCGTTGCAGAAAGGAGCTGGATTTACTTTACCAATCCGGTGCGGTAGTAACTGTACTGGCATTTAACCTGAACAATTGGAGTGAAACGCAAGAGGCTGCTATCAGGCACCAATACCCTGCTGTAAAATTTTATTACCTGGATGCCTCCCGGGCTACATTTTGGCCCTGGCTGATCGCTTCAATCTTCGAGAAAATTTGCAGGCTATTGGCAGCATGGATGCCACGCCATACTGCTATTGCTGCTTATGCGGTAAGTAAGCGTAGTTGGCTGCTTTGCCGTTGGGTAAAAAAAAATACCAATCGCTATCACCTGGTAATTGCACATAACCCGGCTGCTTTTTATGCTGCCTTACTCATAGGTAAGCAACAGCAGATACCTTTTGCATTGGATATAGAAGATTATCATCCCGGCGAAGCCGGTATGGCAACCGTAAAACCATCGCTGCAATTATTGATGCAACAACTTATACCAGCAGCAGCTTATACAAGTTTTGCCTCTCCATTAATACAATCAGCCGTACAAAAACTATTGGGTGATACCGTAAAGCATGGAATTGTAGTTAATAACTACTTTCCGTCTGGTTACTTTTTTTTAAATGAAAAGCCATTGCCAGAAGTGTTACAATTGGTTTGGTTTTCACAAAATATAGACCATGGCCGTGGGCTGGAGCAATTGTTGCCGGTAATGGAGCAGTATATAGGTAAAGCTACGCTTACGCTCATTGGTAATGCTGATACTGATTTTTGCAGGCAGCATATACAAGATAAAAAACACATCCAGATAATGGCATCGCTGCCGCTGCCTCAACTTTGTGCAACACTTGCCTTGTACGATGCTGGCCTTGCCTTAGAGCCAGGTAAAGATGAAAATAATAACCTTGCCTTGTCTAACAAAATACTAAGCTATTACCAGGCCGGGCTTTATATTGTAGCCAGCACTACGCCGGCGCAAACATTATTTTTACAACAACAGCCACAGCATGGTATTTGTACCGGGCTAACCCAAGATGCATTAACCAGCACCATTAACTGGTTGATTGAGCATAAACATATGCTGCGTCAACAAAAAGCGGCAAGGTTTGCAAATGCCTCTGCAACTGGTTGGCAGCAGGAGGGTGGCCTACTGCTAAGAGAGTGGATGAGGGTATTGACAGATTAAATAAGTAATTGTTTTCATGAAAAAAATCCTCATCATTTCCCCTCATTTTCCGCCATCCAACCTGGCAGCGGTACACCGTAGCCGCCTGTTTGCACAACACCTGCCTGCTTTTGGCTGGCAGCCATTGGTATTAACAGTGCATGAAGATTTTTATGAAGAAAAACCAGATGATAACCTTGCCAAACTGTTGCCACCACAGTTGCGTATTGAAAAAGTAAAGGCATTTAAAGTTACCCGGCCAAGGTTAATTGGCGATATCGGCTTAAGGGCTTTTATACAATTGCATCAAAGGGCAAGGCAGTTAATTCAACAAGAGCAGGTTGATTTTTTGTACATACCTATTCCCTCATTTTATGCCGCATTGCTGGGCAGGTGGTTGCACCACGATACTGGGGTACGGTATGGTATTGATTATATTGATCCATGGGTACACCATTTTCCGGGTAGCGAAAAGTTATTTTCACGACATTGGTTTAGCACCAAAATTGCCTCTATATTAGAACCGTTGGCCATAAAAAAAGCGGTATTGATAACTGGTGTGGCAGCGGGTTATTACCAGGGTGTGCTGCAACGAAATCCTCATTTAAATAAGCAGGCTGTATTTGGAGCCATGCCCTATGGCGGAGAAGAGCAGGATCATATTGCGGTGGCCCAATTGGGCATTGCACCCTATCTGTTTACAAAAAAAACAGGCAAGATGCAGTTGGTATATGCCGGGGCCATGTTGCCAAAAGCATATGCCGTGTTAGAAAAATTGTTTGAATCAATCAACAACAATGCAGCCTTGTTTGAAAACACAGAGTTTCATTTTATTGGTACCGGTAAGTTGCCCAACGATCCTCAATCTTACAATATTAAACCCATCGCCGAAAAATACAACCTGTGGCAAACGGTGGTATTTGAGTATGCCCAGCGGATACCTTATTTAGATGTATTAGTGCATTTAAACATGGCAGATGCGGTGTTTATCATGGGCAGTACCGAGCCTCATTATACGCCATCCAAAACATACCAGGGAGTACTATCGGGCAAACCAATTTTTGCAATACTACACAAGGATAGTACAGCAGTAAAAGTAGTTGAGCAATCGGGTGCCGGTATTGTGCTGTCGTTTGATGGCGCTGCAGATGTAAGCACCGTACAACAATTATTGCCACAGTATTATCAGCAGTTTACAGCATTTTGTACAACATTTGATGCTGCTAAAATTGATAAACAATTGTTTGAGCAGTACTCTGCCTTTAATGTAACCAGGCAACTGGCCAACTTGCTGAACAAGGCGATGCTTCAATAATTTACCAATCTTAATTTATGCCCCGCTGTTATACGTATATAAAATTTCCCAAAACAGGCCTGGGTAATTTGTTGCTGATATGGGCAAGAGCAAATCGTTTTGCCAGCATTAATAATATACCGCTTATAAGCAGTGCCTGGTGGGGCTTTAGGTGGGGTGCATGGCTACGCAACGAAAATAAAAAGCGCTTGTACTTTGGTTATTTTAAAGAAAGCAGCTGGCTGCAACGCTGCTGGCTTGCTATCAAAATGCATACAGGCACTGTTATAAAAAATCCATTGATAAAGCAGGCAGATACAACTCAAAATTTAGTTTACCTGTTTGATACCATTAGTACCGGTAACGATGTTTTTGCGGATATAAGAGATCACCGGCAACAAACCCGGCAGGCACTTTACCAGTTACTGCATCCTGCTATGGCAAAGCAGGTGGAGCATTTGCCGGCTCCTGTAATGGGTGTACATATCCGCCGCGGCGATTTTAAAATTGGTAATCAAACCACCGACCTTTCTTTTTTTATTGATTGCATCAATGCGGTTAGGGATATAGCAGGCGAGCAATGGCCGGTTACTATTTTTACAGATGCCAGTAAAGATGAAATAGCGCCAGTATTAATGTTGCCTCAAGTAACACTTGCAACGCCCAAGGCTGATATACTAGACCTATTGCAGTTTAGCAAAAGTAGGGTGCTGGTGCTTTCGCAAAGCAGTACTTTTAGTTACTGGGCAGCTTTTTTATCGGATGCCATTGTTTTAAGGCCCTATAACGATTGGCAAAAGCAACTAAAAAATGATGCCGATAAAAACAAATACCCCGAAATAAGTTGGCAGATAAATCATGAAGGCTGCCGGCAGTTATTGGCAACAGCATTGCAAGGCCAATCATACAGCAGTAACAAGTAAATGAAAAAAAAACTGGCTATCATCACTTCTCACCCGGTGCAATACAATGCGCCCTGGTTTGCAATGCTGGCAAGCAGCAGCGTGGTGACCGTAAAAGTTTTTTATACCTGGGGCCAAACAAAGGCAGCGGATAAGTTTGATCCTGGTTTTGGCAAAACGATTAATTGGGATATTCCATTGCTGGAAGGATACGAGGCTGTTTTTGTTGAAAATATTGCAAAAGATCCGGGAAGCCATCATTTTAATGGCATTGTAACGCCATCGCTCAATCAGCAGGTAGCGCAATGGAAACCCGATGCTGTGTTGGTATTTGGCTGGTCTTTTAACAGTCACCTGCGCTGTATGCGTTTTTTTAAAGGCAAAGTGCCGGTATTGTTCAGGGGCGATTCTACCTTGCTGGATGAAACAGGTGGATTAAAAAAAATACTCCGCCGCACTTTACTTAAATGGGTATACCGGCATGTAGCTTTTGCATTGTATGTGGGTATACATAACCGGCAGTATTTTGAAGCACATGGGTTAAAGGCGGCACAGCTGATATATGCACCACATGCAATAGACAACGACCGTTTTGCAGATTTAACCGGTAAGCATGCCGCTGCTGCAGCAAGCTTACGATTGCAGGCAGGCTTTGCAACCGATGATATTGTATTGCTGTTTGCAGGTAAGTTTGAGCCCAAAAAAAATCCTTTTTACCTGGTGCATTTGCTGCAGCAAAATAACCTTCCAAAGGTAAAAGTATTGTTGGTGGGTAATGGTGTGCTGGAGGCCGATTTAAAGCAAGCAATAAATGGGGATAAACGTTTTGTATTTATGCCATTTCAAAACCAGCAGCAAATGCCGGTATTGTACCGCATGGCCGATTTGTTTGTACTGCCATCTGGGGGCCCTGGCGAAACCTGGGGCCTAGCAGTAAACGAAGCCATGGCCTGCGGCTTGCCAGTAGCCGTGTCGGAAAAAGCAGGTGCTGCTGGTAACCTGGTTAATGAAGGGGTTAATGGCATCATCATCCGCTCTAATGAGCAAGATAAATTAGCAGCCT
>JBDKJT010000150.1:0-8680 GCA_039796475.1 Bacteroidota bacterium
CCAATACCCCTGCGCTCATTATTACGGTGCCAGTTTACAAAATAGTCATCACAGGTTTGTTTAAACAGCGGGTAAAATGCTGGATCAAATGCATCGCATACATCTTTGTATGTTTGATGAAAATGCCGGGCATCTTCTTCAAATAAATAATAAGGCGTAAGATCGGTTCCACCACCAAACCACCTATCTGCTAATTCGCCTGCTTGATCATACACTTCAAACATCCTGTAATTGCAATGCACCGTTGGTACGAATGGATTGTGCGGATGCAATACCAGACTTAATCCGCAGGCAAACCATTGGGCGCCGTTGATATTAAGCTGCTGCCTCATAGCAGGCGTAACTTCGCCAAAAACCACCGACGTATTTACGCCACCCTTTTCAAATACCTGTCCATCTGCTATTACCCTTGTTATCCCTCCGCCGCCCTCAGGGCGCTGCCACTTATCCTCTAAAAAAACAGCTTTTCCATCCACAGCTTCCAGTGCAGCACAAATAGTATCCTGTAATTGATGAATGTATGATATCCAGTTTTCTCGTATGCTCATCTTGTATCTAACAAATTAAAACCAACCGTAATTATTTTTAATGGCTGACTTTATATTCTTTTACTGCATCAACAAATGCTTTGGCATGATCTACCGGTACATTAGGCGTAATGCCATGGCCAAGGTTGGCAATGTATCGCTGGGTACCAAATGCATCAATCATCTCTTTTACCGCCATTTTTATTTCGGGTATGGGTGCCAGCAATTTTGCAGGATCAAAGTTACCCTGAATGGTAATTTTATTGTTTGTTTTTTCACGGACAAATTGTGCTGTGGTACACCAATCGATACCTACACCACTGGCAGCGCTGTTGCTAATATCTTGCAGTGCATACCAGCTACCTTTAGGAAACAATATTACAGGTGCATCATCCTTTAATGCTTCTGCTATTTGAAATAAGTAGGGCTGAGCATATTGTTTAAAATCTGCCGGGCTTAAGGCCCCCGCCCAACTATCAAATACCTGTAAAGTATCTGCACCAGCTTTTACTTGATGCTTTAAATAGTCTATGGTAATGCTGGTTATTTTTTGTAATAACTGGTGTGCCAGTAAAGGATGTGTATAGGCAAATTGCTTTGCTTTATCCCATGTTTTGCTTCCCTTACCTTCTACCATATAGCAAAGTATCGTCCATGGTGCACCAGCAAAACCAATTAGCGGCACCCGGCCATTTAATGCCTTTTTGGTTAAACTAAGGGCATCGTACACATATTTTAAACTTTCTTCGGCACCAGTGGTAATCAGTGCATCAATATCTGTTTGTGTTTTGATGGTATTGGGTAATAAGGGGCCCCTACCTTCTTCCATTAATACCTGCAGGCCCATGGCTTGTGGTATTACCAGTATATCGCTAAAGATGATGGCTGCATCCACCCCAACCTGGTCTACCGGCTGCAGGGTAATTTCAGTAGCCAGCTCGGGTGTTTGGCAACGGGTAAAAAAATCGTACTTCTCCCTAAGTTTGATGTAATCGGGCAGGTACCTGCCTGCCTGTCGCATCATCCACACGGGCACTCTTTCTACTGGTTCGCCCTTTAAGGCTTTTAACAGTAAATCATTTTTTAGTTCATTCATTTTTTATCTTTTCTTCTGTTGTAATAAATTATTAGCAGCACGGGCACTAAAGATTGATGGCTTTATAAAAAATATTGCATCACCTGGTTAAAGAGATTTTCTTTACCGGCCTGGTTACCCGTAATGATTGTATTGTTGGTATATTTTTTTAGCTCGGCCGTAGTAGTATTACCAATGGCAAATACAACAGTTGCTGATGGTAATTTGTTTGTTGTAAAAAAACTACGTACGGCGCTGGGACTAAAAAACAGTATACCATCGTAATAATTTTGTAGGATATGTGGCACTTCGATGGTTTGGTATACCACTACCTCGTTTACTTGTACGCCTGCATGGGTTAGCAGCTGTGGCAGCTCATCCCTGCGCTGGTTACCACAAAAAAACAGCACTTTAGCGCTGGTTTCTTTTTGTAACATTAACCTTGCCAGCTGGCTTGCATCGGGCGCTGTGCCAGCAATGCAGTGCTCACCAAAATTATGGGCCACCAACTGGCGGGTGGTATTGCCAAGGCAATAGATGCGCCAATTGGGTTGATGCCCTTTAAGCTGTGCAGCCACTGCTTCCACCGCATTCATGCTTGTAAATACAACCAGTGCATCCTGCAAAAATGCATTGGCTATTTGTTGATGCACCTGCTTATCATGTACCGGTATGGTATCAATAAATGAAGCGGTATGTACTGTAATGCCAGCAGCGGCGGCTTGCCGCAACAATGCATCGGGTATAGGCCGGGTGCACAATACGGCAATATTATTTTGCTGCGCTGATGCCATCAATTATTTTTTGAGCGCCGTTATTTAACAAGGTTTGTGCACACCTGTTGCCAATTGTATGTGCATCATTAATAGATGCCTCAGCTGTTGTTTGCAGGCATTGCGTACCATCAACAGACAGCAGGTTTCCTTTAAAAAAAATGGTATCGTTTTGTATAGTAGCCAGTGCACTGATAGGGGTAGTGCATCCACCCAGCAGGCTGCGTAAAAAATCTCGTTCTGCCCTTGTGCATGTAGCCGTGGCCTCATCATTAAAATTGCTGCAGGCCTGCAGGCAAAAATCATCCGCTGTACGGCATACCACCATTATGGCGCCTTGTGCTGGTGCCGGCAACATCCAATCCAGCTCAACAGAACTGGCAGGGCGCAAGCCAATACGCTCTAAACCGGCGGCGGCAAAAATAGCACCATGCCAATTGCTTTCGGCTACCTTACGCAGGCGGGTATTTACATTGCCACGCAGGTTATCTAGCTGGTGATGTGGATAGCGGCTTAGCCATTGCGCTTTGCGGCGTATGCTGCTGGTGGCAATGGTAAATTTTGCTGAACTGTTTGCAAAAATATTGTCGAACAGCGCTGCAGTTGGTACGGTATCATGCAGCTCCGGGGCGGTAAATGCCTGTGGATTAAATACCAACAAATCTTTGTAAGAAGCCCGTGGTAATACAGCGGCTTGTGTAATACCGGCGGCTAATTGGGTGGGTACATCTTTCATAGAGTGTACCGCAATATCAATGTTGTTTTTAAGCAAGGCAATATCCAAACTACGGGTAAAAATACCCTGCACACCCATTTGGTAAAGGGGTGTTTGCAAATCGATATCGCCTTCGCTTTTTATATATACCAGCTCTGATGCATAGTGATGCAGGGCCAGCAATTGCTGTACCTGTTTAGCCTGCCATACCGCCAGCTGGCTTTCCCTGGTTCCAATACGTATTACTTTGTGCATTGCCATCAATTTGTACCCGTTGCTATAAACTCGTTGATGGCCTCAATATAATAACATCCCCGCTGATTTTGCTGGCGCATTTTTATAGCCATTCCATTAATTACCTTTTGTATTTTATCATCCACGGCATTGGCAGGTGCGGCGGTGCATTGCTGGGCAGCATATGCAATATACATTTCGCAATTATTAATTGCTTTTAGTTTGGTTTTAACTTCTTTTAATACCGGCACATGCTTACGCATTTCGTGCCACTCGGCAAACTCTGTAATATGAGTGGCAATGATGGCTTTGGCACGGGGCACTTCTGCCTTTCTTTTTTCCAGTGTGGTATCTTTTATCCGGCTTAACTCATCTACATTTACCAGTGTTACGCCGGGTACCTGTGCAGCATCTTCCGCTACATTATAAGGGATTGACAAATCGATAATTAACTGTTGCTTACCACCCGTTAAATGACTGGCCAATACTACGGGGCTAGCCGCATTGGTTGCCACCAGTATAATATCTGCTTGCTGTACCTGCCCCTGCAAATCGCTGGCGGCTGCTACTGTAAGCCCCAGTGTGGCGGCCAGCTCGCTGGCTTTAGCCGCTGTACGGTTTACCAAGGTGATATTGGTAGTACCCAGGTAATCTACCAGGTTTTTGCAAGTATTTCGGCCAATTTTACCGGTACCAATCAACAGTATTTTTTTGTTGCTGATATCGGTTATTTTTTCTTTAATGTATTGTATGGCGGCAAATGATACCGATACAGTACCGCCGCTTAATTGGGTGTAGGTTTTAATGGCTTTTGATGTTTGCAGTACCCCGTTTATCAACCGCTCCAGGTAGGCGCCAATAAAGCCTTGTTCTTTTGCAAATTTTACGGCTTGCTTTAGCTGCCCTACAATTTCGTAATCGCCTAGTATTTGAGAATCGAGGCCGGCACCTACATCAAACAAATGACGGATAGCCTCGTTGCCATTTTTTACATAAGCAATTTGCTGAAACACTTGCAGGCTACCCTGCGTTTGGGTACACAATACCTGCATTAACGTGTGGGCGCTATCGGCAAAACCATAAATTTCGGTACGATTGCAGGTAGAAATAACAAACAATTCTTTTAATCCAGCTTGCTGTGCCTGTTGCAGCAGTGCTGCATACTGCCCGTTGCTAATGGCATACTGCCCACGTAACAACGCATCTGTTTTTTTGTAGTTGATTCCAGCGATAAAAAAATTAGCGATATCTCGTTTTTGATCAGGCATCTGGTTCATTAAAATTACCGTTGCAAAAATACTTTTGGCTACCCGTGTAAACTAATTTCTGTGTCATTAAACTGTCATTTTACCAAATGAGTTCTGTCACACAAATAAATGAGCAACATCAGCAGGCTGGCAAAAGCTTACCAAAACCGGTGTTGTTATTTGATAGATTGCCCTGGCTATGCTGCACAAAGATGGTAAGCCCAAGGGCGGTGGATTGAAGTGAAAACCCCGGTAAACACAGGCCTGCAAAGGCTTTGCAATATTAGCATCTGTTTTTAACAAGCAGCCGGGCTACCGGGTTGTAACAAAAAGCCACCACTACTGTACAACAATGCTTAAGGGCCCATAGCCCCCAACCTGCCTGCTAAATTTGACATTGCCATGAACTTTTAGCCGGAGGAACGGTTAATTTTGCACACACTTAATTTTTATGGCAAAAAGAGGAATTGTTTTAATGAACCTGGGCTCACCAGATACAACAGCGGTAAAAGATGTACGGCGATACCTGGACGAATTTTTAATGGATGGCCGGGTGATAGACTCGCCTTACCTGCTGCGTTACCTGTTGGTAAAAGGAATTATTGTACCCTTTAGGGCGCCTAAATCGGCTGAAGCTTATAGCACCATTTGGACCAAGGAGGGCTCGCCGCTTATTGTATTAACCCGGCAACTGCAGGCTGCATTGCAGCAGCAGCTGGATGAGCCTATTGAAATAGCCATGCGCTATGGCAACCCCAGCCCCAAAGCGGCTTTTGATAGTTTGCTACAACAATCGCCTGACCTGGAAGAAGTGATTGCCGTGCCATTGTACCCACATTATGCCATGGCCAGTTACGAAACAGCGGTGGCTTATGCACAGGAAGTGTATGATAAAAATAAATACCCCTTTAAGCTATCGTATATAAAACCTTTTTACAACGAGCCGGGCTATATACATGCCATGGCCGAAAACATAAGGCCTTATTTAAATGAACAGTACGATCATATTTTATTTAGCTACCACGGCATACCGGCCCGCCATTTGGTAAAAACAGACCCTACTGGCTGCCATTGCCAAAAATCGGGCGACTGCTGCTCAGTAAAATCGGTGGCGCATGCTGTATGCTACCGCCACCAATGTTTTGAAACTACCCGGCTGATAACTGAAGCACTTAATATACCAACAGAAAAATACAGCAACTCCTTTCAATCAAGATTGGGCAAGGGCTGGCTGCAGCCATTTACCGACAAGCGCCTGGAGGCAATGCCCGGCGAAGGCATTAAAAAGCTGCTGATATTGTGCCCGGCTTTTATCAGCGATTGCCTGGAAACCCTGGAAGAAATTGAAGAAAGAGGCAAGGAAAGTTTTATGGAAGCCGGTGGCCTGTCGTACCGCATGATTCCTTGCCTTAATGTACACCCGTTGTGGGTAGGCCTGCTGCAACAATGGATTACCGATATTAATGCTGGTAACCGGCATATGCTGGGGCTACCAGCATCGGCGAGTTACCAGCCGGCATTGTAAAAGAAATGGTTGCCCCAAATTTTAAAACAACACCCAGTAACAGCCCATGTATTTTTATGTAAAAGCACTGCATATTATTTTTATTGTTACCTGGTTTAGCGGTATGTTTTATATAGTGCGCCTGTTTATTTACAACACCGAGGCCAACCAAAAAGACGGGCTTGAAAAAGAGATACTGCAAAAACAATTTACGGTGATGATACGGCGGCTTTGGCTGGGCATTACCTGGCCATCGGCTATACTTACGGTATTGTTTGGAGGCTGGATGGCCTATCTTTTTGGCAGCATCCCCTCGTGGCTATGGGTAAAGCTGGGTTTTGTGGCCGCATTGTATGCGTATCATTTTACGCTGCATAAAATTTACAGGGATGAGTGCAGGGGGATATTTAAATACAGCTCTTTACAATTGCGTATTTGGAATGAGGTTGCCACTATTTTTTTAGTAGCAGTAGTAATGATAGTAGCTGTAAAAAACAGCATCAGCTGGATATGGGGTTTGCTGGGGCTGCTGGGTTTTGTGGTATTATTAATGAGTGCTATTGGTATTTATAAACGCATCCGTACCAATAAAAAATTACCCCGTTAAACAGCTTTACTAAATAAAGGTATTGCGGCCTGCTGCTGGCTACGCAGCAAGTGCAAATCAAACACCCGGCAAATATTTCGGATAAAATGCCAGCCCAATGCTGTAACGGTTATACCGCCCTCACTCAGCTGCAGCAGCCCATCCTGCTGCAACGCTTGTAAGCCGGCAAAGCTATATTGCTGTAATAAGGGTAAATCTTTTTTATTAAAACAAACCGCTCCCCTGCAACTGGCATCCAGTATATATTTTTTAAATGCCACATCCTCTTCGTTTAAAAAAAATCCTTTTTTTACAGGCAGTATATCATTTTGCAGGCAGGCATAATAATCGTGGATGGTTTTTTCGTTTTGAGCATAGGCAATGCCTGCATCACTAATACTGGATACACCTAAACCCAGCAGCATTTTTGTTTGCTGGGTGGTATATCCCATAAAGTTGCGGTGCAGGGTACCGTTATTTTTTGCTTGTACTAAATCATCCGTTGGCAGTGCAAAATGATCCATCCCCACATCTACATAACCATGTGTTGCAAAAAGCGATTTACCCAACTGGTATAATTTCATTTTATCGCTGGGGGAAGGCAAATCCTGCTCATCAAATAAGCGCTGGCCACGGCTTGCCCATGGCACATGGGCATAGCTGTAAAAAGCAATGCGGTCGGGTTTCATTTGCACACATTGGGTAATGGTTTTTTGCAGGCTTTGTTCGGTTTGCAGGGGCAGGCCGTAAATCAAGTCAAAGTTTACGGAGTGATAACCAATTTCACGGGCCGTATCGGTAGCTTTTTGTACGTTTTGTACCGGCTGTACCCGGTTGATGATGCGTTGCACATCGGGGTCGTTATCCTGCACACCATAGCTAACCCTTCTAAAACCCAGGTTATACAAGGCTTGCAAGTGCTGGCGGGTAGTATTGTTAGGATGCCCTTCAAAACTAAACTCATGTTGTGGATGAATTTTGGCGCTGGCAAAAATATTTTCCAGCAGCCGCTCCAGGTTTTCGGGCGAAAAAAAAGTAGGTGTGCCGCCGCCCAAATGCAGCTCCCTTATTACAGGTGCTGTATCCATTAGCTGCAAGTAAAGTTGCCATTCTTTTGCAATTGCGGCCATGTACTCTTTTTCAACCCGGTGGTTGCTGGTTATTTTTTTATTACAACCACAGTAGGTACACAGCGATTCGCAAAAAGGCAGGTGCAGGTACAAGCTGATACCACGGCTGGTATTACTGGCAGTAAACTGCCGGGCAAATACTTGTTTCCATTGCAGTTCGGCTATTGCCTCTTTCCAAAAAGGCACCGTAGGATAGCTGGTATACCTTGGCACCGGGATATTGTATTGCTGCAGCAGGCTGGAGGATATGTTCATACCAGCAAAGCTATTGGCAGGCGCACTGCAAGCGGCTGATAGCCGTCAGCGCTACTGTTGACTTTTCTCAGCATACAGGCAAAAAAAAGCCCTGCTTGTGGCAGGGCAGTGTTTGATTGTATGCAGGGTGTTATTATACTAGTTGCCGGCGCATTACAAAATCGCCAAAATGCTCCGCTGTGTTGCGTTCGTTTTTAAACAGGCCAAACAATTCATCCAGCGTAGTTAATATACCAGCTTCGTCCAGCGATTCTTTATAGAGGGTATTAAGCCTTTGGCCCTGGTGATCGCCACCTATGTGCAGGTTGTAATGCCCGGGTGCGGTACCTACAAAACCAATTTCGGCAGCATAAGGCCGGCCACATCCATTGGGGCAACCCGTCATGCGTATTACAATATTTTCTTGAGCAAGGCCATGGCTTTGCAGCAAAGGCTCAATTTTGCCCAGCAGGGTAGGCATGTAACGCTGTGCCTCTGCCAGGGCCAGCGGGCAGGTAGGCAGCGCCACACAGGCAATGGCATTTTTTCGTATCAGTGAAGCGCCTTCAGTATGTTCGCTCACTTTAAACTCATCCAATATTTTTTGAATGGCGGGCTTATCTGCCTCCGCAACATCCGCAATAATTACATTTTG
>JBDKJT010000151.1:0-24453 GCA_039796475.1 Bacteroidota bacterium
TGAATGAAAAGGAAATGAAGAAACTAAACAATCAATTTCTTCGGCCCATCCAAATTCATTTTTCCTCGCCAAAATTTATGTTGCCCATCAGGTTGGGGATGGCAAATGCAGATGGCGACCAGGATTTAATTGTATATGCGTTTAGTACTGCAGGCCGGGTAGAGTGTACCAACTATCGAAATGTAAACATCCCTACCGACAAAAACATACCGTTGTTTGTACAAAAAAACTTTGCAACATTTTACAGTAACCTTTTTACTCATCAATGGAAAAACGAAAACAAAAATGTTGCCGTATTAGAATATGCATGGGATGTTAGCCCGCAAAATTATGTTAAGTGCGACCCTTGCGTAGCCGTAGCGCCCAGCCAGCAAGATTTGCTGCAAAGTGGCGTATGGTGGCTGCAGCCAAAAGATTGGTCAGATTATTCGGATGTAGAGGAAGAAGCGGATGAGCCATATGAGCAGCACAATAAAGTGCATTTTACCCGTATGCACTTTAGGTATAATCGCCAGAGTTTTCCGCAAGATCTCTACTTTCAGACTACACCAAACGAAGCTAGTTTTCAGGCAAGATATATTATTACACACCCTGCCACAGGCAACCTGGATTGTACAGCGGGCAAACAATATTTAAAAACGTTGAAAGAAAAAAGAAAACGAGAGCTAGCTCAGCTTACTGCCTTAACTGGCACCAGCATTGATAATTGGCAAAATGATATGCTGAAAGATGAATTGGGTGAAACTGATTTAGCAGCGGCTAACTATCCACTATTGGCAAATGATGCACCTGTTAATGACAATGGCGAACGAAAAATGCCGGCTGGCTTATTTGTTTTTTCGCTGGCTTTAATAGGCGGCGCCGGGCTATTACGGTACAAGGGATTTATTTAAAGTTTTCATGGTTTGGGATTGGTTAAAAAAGGCGGCCCTTTTTAGGGCCGCCACTTGTTTATTTGGTTGTAGAGTGTTGTTTTTTAATAGCCCCATTTTTTCATGATGGCAAGGTCTTCCTTTATACAATCAAGCGGTGTTTTAGCCTGGTAGCTTTCTTGCTCAATTACCAGGTGCTGGGTACCGCCAGATTTTACGGCCAGTTTTACAATATCTTTCACCGGCACCACTCCTGTGCCAAGTATGGTACTTTCGTACCCGCCACCCATTTCGCCTTTAGCCGATTTTATCTCGTCTTTTACATGCAGCAGCTCAAACCGGCCGGGGTATTGCTTAATAATATCTATTGCAAGGCCGCCAGCATGGTACATATTACCAATATCCAGCTGCTGGGCTACCAACGATGGATCGGTGTTTTGTAAAATAATATCAAATACCGTTTGGCCGTTTAATTTTTCGCTAAACTCAAAATCGTGGTTATGATACCCAAATTTCATCCCCGATTTTTTACATAGCTCCCCACTTTTATTAAACACTTCCATATATTTTTTTAGCCCATCGTAATCTTTTCGGTATTGGTTATCCAGCCAGGGGCTAATTACAAATTCCTGGCCAACAACGGCAGCATCTTCTACCGTATACTTCCATAAATCAGTAAAATCTTTTTTACTATCATCCCAATGTCTTGCATTCATTACGGTGTGGCCACTTTTCATTTGCATGCCAAGGTCGGCCAGTAGTTTTTTAAAGTCGGTAGCTGTGTAACCATAAAATTTTCGGTCGGTGTAATTGGCATGCTCTACATACCGGTAGCCCATTGCAGCTACTTGTTTAAGGGTGCCCAGCGGATCTTTTTTCATATCCTCTCTTACAGAGTATAGCTGTACACCTGTATAGGTTTTGGGCGCTGTAGCTGCAAATAAACGGCTAGGCGCCAAAGCAGCCCCAGCAATTGCTAGCGAGCTGTGTGCTAAAAATTTTCTTCTGTTATATGGCATGGCAATAAATTTTGTTACTTGTAATATTAATCAATTTTACGGGCACCTTGTTTGCCGTTTAAAATTTGGCCAACAAAGTATCGGTTTTTGATAAATTAATTGCATAGCAGTACAGGCCTGCTGCAAGCCGTAAACCTGGTGGGCAGGGTAGGTAAATAAATTAGATGATACCGTTGGGGTTTGGGATAAAATGCTGAAACTTATGAAAGTTCTTTTTGTAGTGTTTTTTATCCAGCTTATAATAAAATGCGCCTTTTTTAGAGTTTTCTTTGTCTTTTTCTTTTTGTTTTAAAAGCAGCCCTGTGGAGATAATTTTTCTGCTAAAGTTGCGCTTGTCAAAAGTAGTTTCATACACATCTTCAAAAAGGCTTTGCAGCAGGGGCAGGGTAAAGCGGGGCGGCAGCAATTCAAATAAAATAGGGTGAAGTGCTGCTTTATACCGCAGGTTTTCTTTAGCCATTTCTACCATGCGTTTATGGTCAAATATCAGGTCGGGCACTTTATCCAGCGGAAACCATTCGGGATGATATTCATCAGAAATTTGCTTTTCGTACAGGTTACTATCTATCAGGGCAAAATAGGCAATAGAGATGGTACGTTCAATCGGGTCTCTGTCAGGTGCAGAAAATGCATGCAATTGCTGCAGGTACACCCCATCTAGCCCGGTAAGCTTTTTTAAAACCCTTGTAGCAGCAGCATCGGCACTCTCTTCTGTTTGTATAAATCCACCCATCAGGCTCCATTTATTTTTCTCCGGCTCAAACCCTCGTTGTATTAATAGTAGTTTTAGCTTTTGACCGTCAAATCCAAAAATGATACAGTCTACTGCAGCTAAAAGCCGGGTTTGTTTTTGATACTTGGTCATGATGGGTTAGTAAGCGTTAATCAATTTTCAGTTACATTTTAAGTAAATGTAGGCATAAAATTTTTTTGTAAAAAAATAATTGTAAAAAAGACAATTATTCAAAAATAATATTATTTTCGTTTTAGAAAACGATTGCAGGCAGGGCAAACCCTGCGCTGATTTATTTCCAAAAGATTGCTGTATGAGTAAAACAATTTGTTTAACAAAACAAGGCTTGCCAACTACGCTACCAGCCCCTGCTATGCTGGCTATTGCACTGTTTAAACTGTTTATACAAAGCACTTTCCATTTAATGACATCGTTTTTCCAATTCGCTATTTCCGGCAGGTCCCGGTTATTTTCGTGGGTATCATTGGCCAACCCTTTATACACTACTTTAAGTGGCAATCTAAAAAAATTTGCCCTTAATAATAATTGTTAAAATGACGCTTATTAATAAACTAAAACCAACTTTTATGAAAAGGAAAGTTTCCTTCTTGTCAAAAAAAATAATCACTACGGCGATTGTTTTTTTTGGACTGCTGTTTTCAAATTACTTGTTTGCACAGTCTTTGGTGACTGGCGTGGTAACGGATAAAAAGGGGGCCCCGGTAAAGGGCGCAACGGTACTGGTAAAAGGTACCACTAATGGAACTTCCACTGCAGAAAACGGGGGTTTTAGCATAACCGCCGCTAAAAACGATGTGCTTGTTTTTTCAAATGTAGGCTTTGCTACCCGGGAGGTGCCAGTAAATAGTGTAGGTGCTAAGGCGCTGGTGCTGGAGTCGGCAGCCGGCGATTTGGATGAAGTGGTTGTAATTGGTTATGGTACGCAACGTAAAAAAGATCTTACGGGCTCTATCAGCAACCTTAACACGGCCGAGTTAAAAAAATACACCACCAGCGATATCTCTCAATTGCTGCAGGGCCGTGCTGCTGGTGTGGTAGTTAATAGCGATGGCCAGCCAGGGGCTTCACCCAGCGTACGTATCAGGGGTTTTAGCACATTTGGTGGCTCTCAGCCATTTTATGTAGTAGATGGAGTGCCGGGTGCTGCCATCAGGGATTTTAGCCCTAATGATATTGAAACCATGACAGTATTAAAAGATGCCTCTGCTGCCGCTATTTATGGTGCTGCCGCTGCAAATGGCGTTATCATCATCACTACCAAAAAGGGCAGAAAAAATAGCCCAATGAGGGTTACCTATAACGGCTACTATGGTACCGATAAAGTATGGCAAAAACAAGATGTTACCAACAGGCAGCAATACCAGCTGCTCAATAACGAATCGAGGGTAAATGCTAATAAGCCATTATTTCCGGCTAACGACCCCAACAATGCTGGCTACATCAGTACCATTGATACTGACTGGCAAAAAGAGGGATTAAAAACAGGTACCCGTCAAAATCATAACATTGGTTTTTCGGGCGGTGGCCCCAGCAGCACTTACAATGTATCGCTGGATTATTTTGATCAAAATGGTACCTATGTGGGTAAAGGCCCAGATTACCAGCGCTACTCTGCCCGGATAAGCACTACGGCCGAAAAAGGTATTTTTAAATTCGGACAAACGTTTAACTATACCCACTCACACGAAAATACCCTCACTTTTAGAGATGATATTTTACTAGGTGGCATCCCCCCATTAATTGGCTCTTTAGTGGTTGCTATACCTACGATGGCTGTATACGATTCTGCCAACCTTGGTGGCTTTGGTGGCTCTAACTCCGAGTTTCATGGTGCTAACTCATTAAATGGTATTGGCATCAACAGTATATTAGAAAACTGGGTAGATGTAGACAGGGTGTTTGCTACCGCTTACGGCGAGTTGCAATTATTAAAAAATCTTAAAGGTCACAACCTTAAGTTTAAAACCAGTTTAAACTACGATAAAACTACCACCCGTGATTATACCTGGCAGCCTGCTTTTTACCTCGGCAAATTTTTTAGCCAGGATATAGCTCGCCTGTACGATAACTCAAGGGTATACACCAATGCCTCTATAGAAAATACCTTGGATTATGATAAAGAATTTGGCCAGCACTCCTTGCAGGTATTACTGGGCCAATCGTATCGCTATGGCAGTGCTGTATTAAGAGAAAGCAGTGCACAAGGTTTTACCATGCCTTACTATCCGGTAATTAACAATGGCCAAACAAGGTCATCAAAAGGTGCAGAGTTTGAAAGTGCACTGGCTTCGTTTTTTGGCCGTATCAACTACGCTTACGCCAATCGCTATTTGTTAAGTGCATCACTTCGCCGTGATGGTTCATCCAGGTTTGCCCCAGCAAATAAATATGGGTACTTTCCGGCAGTATCTGCAGGATGGAAAATTAGCAATGAAAATTTTTGGAATGTGCCAGCCTCTTCTATCACTTCACTTAAGTTAAGGGCCAGCTACGGTAAGTTAGGTAACCAGGAAATTGGCGATTACCTGTTTCAGGGTACTATTAACTCAGGGGTGGTTTACAATTTTAATGGCATCCGTTATACTGGTGGTTTACAAACATTGGTGGCTTCGCCAGATATTAAGTGGGAGTCAAAAGCCATCAGCAATGTTGGTTTTGATGCAAGCTTTTTAAATGGTGCTTTAGATTTGTCGGCTGAGTATTATTACACAAAAAGTACCGATATCCTGGTAGGTATTACCATCCCTGCCAGTGTGGGTTTTGAAAATATCAATCCTACCGTTAACGCTGCCTCTTTACGTAACTCAGGCGTAGAGTTTACCCTTGGTTATCATAAAACAAAAGGCGCATTTACTTACGATATCTCTGCCAATCTATCTACAGTAAGTAATAAAGTACTGGCATTGGGCGGTAATAACGAGCCACTGTTTGGCGTAGGTGCCCGTACGGTGGTAGGTGGTGAGGTTGGTGCTCATTATGGTTTTGTGTACGAGGGTATTTTTCAAAACCAGGCCGAAATTGATGCCCATGCTACACAGTTTGGCGCAGTATTGGCCCCGGGTGATGTAAAATATAAAGATATCAGCGGCCCCGATGGCAAGCCTGATGGCGTGGTAAACGAAGCGTACGACAGGGTTACCTTGGGTAGTGGTATTCCTAAATATAACTACGGCTTTAGCTTTAGTGCCGCCTACAAAAAGTTTGACTTTGCCATCTTTGCTTCGGGCAGCGCCAACTTTTTAATCAACAGCCGTATGTACAGAGACCTGCATCATTCTGCTGGTGCACTTAACTACCATGTAGATATGCTTAACCGCTGGACACCCACCAATACCAATACCGATATACCAAGGTTAAACGATAATGATGTAAATAATTTTAAAGATTCAGACAGGCCAGGATGGCTACAAAATGGTAGCTACCTAAGGATAAATACCGTATCTGTAGGATACGCTTTACCAGACAATTTTATCCGTGGTTTCCTGCGTTCCAGGATTTATGTAACAGCTCAAAACCTATACTCCTTCCAGGGATACCAGGGCTATAACCCAGATTTTACTTCTGGTGTATTAAATCCCGGATTTGATTTTGGTTCTTATCCAAAACCAAGAACCCTGATGGTAGGTGTGCAACTGAATTTTTAAGATCAACAACATTTAAACATACAATCATGAAAAAAGTATTATATCTGTTTGCCGGCTTACTCATGATCACAACTGGTTGTGATAAAAAGCTCGAGCTATCAAATCCCAACCTGCTTACTGATGCAGATTACTGGAAAACAAAAGAACAGGCGCATGCCGGCTGTATTGCTATTTACAATGCGTTAATTGTAGATGGTAGTTACATGCGCTCATTTCCTGGCCTTACCGATAGCAGGGGAGATGATTTTACCGGGGATAGCCCCTGGCTCGACCTGGTACTAACCGGCCAATTTATCATACCTACCAACTCGGCCCCGGTGTTTTGGATATGGAGAGAGTTTTATTTAGTAATTAACAGGGCCAACCAGGTAATCAATTACGTTAGCCAGTACAACGAATCTGTATTACCGGCCGAAGAAAAAAACAGGATACTGGGCCAGGCTTATTTTTTACGTGGCCTTGCCTATTACAACCTGGCTACCACTTTTAAAGCTGTACCCGTAATTACCAAAGTAGCGGCAAGCCCCAGCGAATACTCTGCACCCACCTCAACAGAAGAGGAATTGTGGAACCAGATTTATGCCGATTTAAAACAAGCCGAATCATTATTGCCCATCTCTTACGATAATGTTACAGGCTTAGATAAAGGCCAAAAAGGCCGTGCCACACAAGGTGCCGCTGCTGGCTTATTGGGTAAAGCATACCTGTTTAGAAAAGACTATGCAAATGCCGCCGTACAGTTCGAAAAGTTTATCAACGGCTCTTTAAAAAATGTTTATGCATTAGTACCCGATTACAGGGATAATTTTAGAGATGTAAATGAAAACAACAGCGAGTCGCTGTTTGAAGTACAGTTTACAGAAGGTGCCGGTACAGATATTAACTGGTGTTGCGATCCTACCGGATCATGGAAGCAAGTACAAGCTATTTCTGTTACTTATGGTATGGAAGGAGCTGGTTTTTCCGACTATCTGCCAACCCGCTGGGTATACAACGAGTATAAAAAAGAAAAAACAGTGGATGGCAAAAGCGATCCAAGATTGCTGGCTACCATTGCCTCTTACGAGCCCGATGATAACTCAACCTTAGCATATGGCCGCCCCTGGTGGAACCCACAAACATCTATCTACCCACGAAAATACACCAATGATGGAGTGGGTAATGGCAAACCTTTTGAAGGTGCCGCAGAGTCGGGCATTAACTACCGGGTGTTAAGGTATGCAGATATTTTGCTGATGTATGCCGAAGTGTTAAACGAGTTAAACAGAACCGGCGATGCATACCAATACATCCAACAGGTAAGATCCAGGGCTAAATTGCCCGATCTGGCTACTGTAAGGCCTGGTATGTCTCAATCCGAAATGCGTGACCAACTGGCACACGAAAGAGCACTGGAGTTTGCGATTGAAGGCCAGCGTATAAACGATATCATCCGCTGGGGCTGGTTATACGATGCCACCAAACTGGCAGAGTTAAAAGCCCACGATGCTGATTTTAATACATGGACACCAGGTAACGAGTACCTCCCTATTCCTCAACAGGAGTTGGATGTAAACAAAAACCTGCTGCCCAATCCTGCTAATTAGTTGTTTTGGTAAATAGAAAGAATTCCTGCCCATTTCACATTCTTGTTTAATGGGTGGGAGTTTTCTTAACTAAGGCAACCATGCACCAGGTTATTAAAAAACTTTTTTCATAGTAGCAATAGTTAGTTATGGTAATCAATCGGTATTATATTTTATTATGGCCCCTCCTGCAAGCTGTATTTACAGGTTGCACCGGGGGCCGTAATAATACCGGTTTACATTTTACCACATTGCCCGCTGCACAAACCAATATCCGCTTCAACAACCTCATCACCGAGTCAGATTCCATCAACGTATTTACCAACGAGTATATGTACAATGGATCGGGCGTGGGTGTGGGCGATTTTAATAACGACGGCCTGCAAGATGTTTTTTTCTGCGGCAGCATGTTAAGCAGTAAGCTTTATTTAAACAAAGGCAATATTGTTTTTGATGACATTACCACGCAAGCCGGCGTAACCACCAATCGCTGGTGTACCGGTGTAAGTGTGGTGGATATTAACAATGATGGATTTCAGGATATTTATGTATCCGCCTCTCACTCACCCAATCCACAGCAACGCAAAAATTTATTATTCATCAACAACGGCAAACTGGGTTTTACCAACCAGGCCGAAGCTTACCATTTGGCAGATACCGGCTGTAGTACCCAATCTGCTTTTTTTGATTACGATCGGGATGGCGACCTGGATATGTACCTGCTAAACCATCGGCTGTACAGCCATACCGCCAATAATTTGCAGCCGATAGATAGTAGCGGCAATGCCCCGGCGCAAGACAGGCTTTACCGCAATGATGGTATACCCGCCGACAGTACACACCCCGTGTTTACAGAAGTAGCATTACAAGCAGGCATTAAAGAAGATGGCTATGGCCTGGGCCTCGTAATTACCGATGCTAATAAAGATGGGTGGCCCGATATATATGTAGCCAACGATTATATTGGCAACGATTTACTGTGGTTGAATAACCGCAATGGCACTTTCTCTAACGTTATTGCAGCCGCTATACGCCACCAAAGCTATAATAGCATGGGCGTAGATGCTGCAGACATCAATAACGACGGGCTTACAGATATTGTAACCCTGGATATGCAGCCCGAAAATAACGAACGCAAAAAAATGATGCCCGGCATTACCAGCCAGGAAAAATTTGATATGCAGCAGCGCTTTGGATATCAACCATCCTATGTACGCAATATGCTGCAGCTTAATAATGGCAACCATTTGGTAAATGGTGCCGCTGTACCTTTTTATAGCGAAATTGGCCAGCTGGCAGGTATCTACCAAACCGATTGGAGCTGGAGTGTATTGATGGCAGATTTTGATAACGATGGATTTAAAGACATGCACATTACCAACGGCCTTGGTAAAGATGTTACCAATAGCGATTATACCGCTTTTAGAAACGCACAGGCCAATACCAGCACCTACACTTTTGGTGGAAACAATACACAAAACTTAGATAAGCATACCATTGAAACACTGCGAAAAAATATGGATGAATACGGCAGTATTACAATGGATAACTACCTCTATAAAAATAACGGCCAGCTGGGCTTTACCGATATTACCCAGCAAGCTGGTTTAAAAATACCATCCATCTCTAATGGTGCGGCCTATGCCGATTTAGACAACGATGGCGATCTCGACCTGCTGGTAAATAATATGAACCAGGAGGCATTTGTATGCCGCAACGAATTACGCAAAGCCGTTACAGATACTACACACAATTTTATCAGCCTGCAATTAAAAGGGCCAGCCGGCAATACAAGTGGTATTGGTGCAACAGCTACCTTGTATGGCATCCAACTGCAGTATGCAGAGCAATCGCCGGTTAGGGGCTTTTCGTCGAGTGTAGATCAGCGCTTACTGTTTGGCCTTGGCAATGCCCTGTATGCCGATTCGGTTTTGATACAATGGCCTGATGGTAACCAACAATTACTGCAACACGTACCTGCCAATCAGTCCATCATAGTACAATACAACAATGCTGGCACTGCTGCAGTGCCGCCCCCGTTATACAGCTACCGTATATTTAATAAAGACACGGCCACGTTGCCTTTTACACATACCGAAACGCCCTATTTTGATTTTTCTGTACATCAGCCATTACCCCAGCGGTTCTCTCAGTTAGGGCCCTGCCTGGCATCTGCAGATGTAAATGCAGATGGGCTAACAGATTTTTTTGCAGGTGGCGCCGCAGGCCAGCAAGGCCAGCTTTTTATCCAACAAAAAAATGGCCGTTTTAATGCAGCCGCTATTTATACAGGTAATAAACCTGGCGAAGATTTAGGTGCATTGTTTTTTGATGCCGATGGTGATAAAGATGTTGATTTACTGGTAACCGGCGGTAGTATGGAGTTTAGCGTACCGCAGTACAACCAGCCCCGTTTATACAATAATGATGGCAGCGGAAATTTTACTTTAAATAGTACCGCATTGCCCATCATTAACGGTATTACCAAAGCAGCCACTGCCGCCGATTATGATGGCGATGGTGATGCCGATTTATTTATTGGCGGCCGCATTTTAGCACAAAATTATCCGCAGGCGCCACGCAGTTACTTGCTGCAAAATAACGGTGGCCAATATACGGATGTAACCACGGTTGTATGCCCTGCCTTACAATACCCCGGTATGGTTACCGCAGCATCGTTTAACGATTTTGATAACGATCACAAACCCGACCTTGTAATTGCAGGCGAGTGGATGGGCATTCAGTTTTTTAAAAATATCAATGGCCGCCTGGCAGAAATTACCAACAGCACCGGCCTTGCAGGTATGAGTGGCCTTTGGCGCTCCCTGCAATGGGCCGATATTGACAAGGATGGCGATGCCGATTTAGTAGCCGGTAACATTGGGCTTAATAATCGTTATCAAGTAAGCAGCCAACAACCCATGATGCTGTATGTAAAAGATATGGATAACAATGGCTTTGCCGATATGGTGCCCGCCTACCATATTAAAAACAAGCAGGGAGCCTACCATCTTTACCCGGCCCTCGATAGAAACCAGCTGAGCGAACAAGTGCCCGCTGTAAAAAAGAAATACTTATTGCATGCCAATTATGCAACCATTACTATGCAACAATTGCAACAAGATTATGGCGATGACAACTGGAAAGAGTGGATATGCCAAAGCGCTGCTACGGTATGGATAGAAAACCTGGGTGCCGGAAAATTTAAAACACACACATTGCCATTGGAGGCACAGTTTGCACCTGTAAATTGCATTATGGTACAAGATGTGGATGGTGATAAAAATGCCGATTTGCTGCTGGCTGGCAACGAGTACCAGGCAGATGTAAATACCGGCCGCTACGATGCATCGTACGGCGTATTACTTAAGGGCAATGGCAAGGGCAATTTTACCACTGTGCCATTTGCCAAAAGCGGGCTGTTGCTGCAGGGCGATATAAGAGATATAACCATGCTGCAGGCTGCTGGCAAACGCTTGCTGCTGGCAGCACCCAATAACGGGAATTTGCAAATTTTTTCAATCAACTAACCAGGTACGATAAACACAAAAAAATGAAAGCATACTTAAAAAAATTAGCCCCCGCCACATTAGCGGTATCTATGGCAGTTGTATTATCAGCAGCTGCAAAGGCCCAGCAAAATATGATATCGCTGGATGTAGCCAATGCTAAAACAGTCATCAACAAAAATATTTATGGTCATTTTGCTGAGCACCTGGGCGCCTGCATTTATGATGGCTTTTATGTAAGAGAAGGCAACAAAACCATCCCCAATACCGATGGGGTACGCAATGATATTATTGATGCCCTAAAAAAATTAAAAGTACCCAACCTGCGCTGGCCCGGCGGCTGCTTTGCAGATACCTATCAATGGAAAGATGGTGTTGGCCCCAAAAGCAAACGACCTGCCATGGTAAACCGCTGGTGGGGTGGTGTTACAGAAGACAATAGTTTTGGTACGCATGATTTTTTAAACATGTGTAAAAAAATTGGTTGTGAGCCTTACCTGGCCGCCAATGTTGGTAGTGGTACAGTACAAAATTTTATCGACTGGATACAGTATGTAAACTTTAAACCCGGCAGCAGCCCTATGGCTTTGCTAAGGGAACAAAACGGCCAAAAAGAACCCTGGAATGTAAAAATTTGGGGTGTTGGCAACGAGGCATGGGGTTGCGGTGGTAATATGAAGCCTGATTATTATGCCAACATCTATCGCCAATACGCTACGTTTATGACAGATTGGGTAAACAGCGATAGCCTATTTAGGGTTGCATCGGGCGCTAATGTAGATGATTATAACTGGACAGAAACTTTAATGAGGGAGATACCCAATCATATGCTGGAAGGGGTGGCGCTGCACCATTACTCTTTTGTAAAATGGAGTGAAAAAGGATCGGCCACCGATTACAACGAAGAGCAATATTTTGCTACCATGCGTACCGCCTTGCGGATGGATGAGCTGGTTACCAGGCACAGCGCAATTATGGACAAATACGATCCTAATAAAAAAATTGCATTGGTGGTAGATGAATGGGGCGGATGGTACAACGTAGAACCCGGTACCAACCCCGGATTTTTGTACCAGCAAAACAGCATCCGGGATGCGATGATTGCCGGTGTTACCCTTAATATTTTTCATAACCACAGCGACAGGGTACGTATGGCCAACCTGGCGCAAGCAGTAAATGTGTTACAATCGGTAATACTTACCAGCAAAGAAAAAATGATATTAACGCCTACCTATCATGTAATGGAAATGTACAATGTGCACCAGGATGCCACCATGATACCTGTAAAAATCATTTCAAACGATTACGTGTTAAATGGCAACAAACTGCCTGCAGTTTCTGTATCTGCCTCAAAAGATAAAAACGGTGTTACCCATTTATCACTGGTAAATATTGATGCTGCTAAAGCGCAGGATATTACAGTGGCTATAAACGGTGCACAATACAGCAGCGTTAGCGGACGGATTTTAACCGCCGCCAAATTGCAAGACTACAATTCGTTTGCCAACCCAGATAAAATAAAACCTGCCGAATTTAAAAACGCACAATTAAATAACAACAACCTGCAGGTAAGCCTGCCACCCTTTTCGGTAGTGGTGCTCACCTTAAAGTAATACGGGTATGAATAAAAAAATATTGTACAATAAATGCTGGAAGTTTGGTGCTGCTATACTGCTGCTGGCAGGCTGTAAAAAAGCTGCCGACAAGCCCGTTACAGTTACACCACCCGTAACCCCACCGGTAGTTATTGTACCTGTAAAAGATACTTTTCCGGGCCCTGTATACCCCGATAATTACCTGGCAGTAGCCTCCTGGGCCAACCGCTCCCAGTGGAACCTTGCCAATGTACACGACCCCACCGTTGCCAAAAGCGGCGATTACTATTACATGTATCAAACCGATGCCTCCTATGGTAATGCACACGAGGGCAATGGCCATTATCCTTACAGGCGCTCAAAAGATTTAGTAACCTGGGAGTTTATGGGTACCGCATTTAGCAGTGCACCTGCCTGGGTAAAAGATTCACTCAATAATAAAAGAGCCAGGATGAGCCCGGCATTGCCAGCAATAGAAAATCCCAGCTATGGTTTTTGGGCACCCTGCATACGTAAAGTGGGTAATAAATTTAGGCTGTATTATTCCATTGTTGTTACCGAGCCCATTGTTGGCTCCGATTATAACCTGTCGTGGTCAGAGCGGGCATTTATTGGCCTGGCAGAAACAGATGACCTTGCCAGTAATAACTGGACGGATAAAGGCATGGTGGTATGCTCAGAGCCTGATGGGGTAAAAAGCTATGTACGCAGCGGTGGATCCGACTGGAGTGCCTATTTTAAATTTAATGCCATCGACCCCAGTTTTATCATTACACCCGAAGGCGAGCATTGGCTTATATACGGCTCATGGCACTCGGGTATTGCAGCACTTAAGTTAGATGCAGCAACGGGCAAGCCCGCCAAACTGCAAAGCATAGACGATTATGGAGTACGCATTGCTGGGCGTGGTATGGTAGGCGCCAATCGTTGGCAAGGCTTAGAGGCGCCAGAAATTATTTATAACGAAAATACTGGCTACTACTACCTGTTTTTAGCATACGATGAGTTGTCTGTAGCTTATAACACAAGGGTGGCACGCTCTAAAAATATTGCAGGTCCTTATGTAGGTATTGATGGTGGCAACGTAACCAACGGAGCCGAGTGCTGGCCCATGGTTACCCATCCTTATGCTTTTAACAACCATACAGGATGGGTGGGTATCTCTCACTGTGCAGTGTTTCAAAATCCCGATACAAAAGAATGGTTTTATGCTTCGCAAGGCCGTTTGCCAAAAGATGTGCCGGGTATTAATGCCTCCAATGCCGTAATGATGGGGCAGGTAAGAAGTATACAATGGACAGAAGATGGCTGGCCCGTGGTAATGCCCGAAAGATATGCCGCTGTGCCCAAATCGGGCATTAACGAGCAGGCGCTGGTAGGCAATTGGGAGCAAATTACCATGCAGTATCAATACCAAACTATACAACGCTCAGCCAGTGTGGTGCTTACTGCCGATAATAAAGTAAGTGGTAGTGTAAGCGGTGGATGGTCGTTTGATAGTACCAAAAGTATCCTCACCATTAATGGCGCCAAATACAAGGTGGCAGATGCATGGGATTGGGAAAATAGTACCCGTAAAGTAACCCTCACTTATGCAGGGCTTACCGCATCGGGTGTATCTGTTTGGGCCAAAAAAATTAGATAAGTATAACAGTGTAAAAAATAAATGCGTTGCAATTGGTTAAAATATAAGCTGGCGGCATTTTGCTTGGTAGTAATGGTACTGTCTTGCAGCAAAAGCGATACCGGAGGTGGTGGCACCCCAGTACCGCCGCCGGTTACCCCAGTATTTGATATCAATACAATCAACGATACTTATGCAGCAGTGGCTCCCTTTGCCAATTACCTGGAGTGGGGGCCACACAATGTACACGATCCGGCTATTATAAAACATGGCGACTATTACTATGCTTTTAGTACCGATGTTGGTTATGGCATTGATGTAAGGCCCGGCCTGCAAATACGTAAATCTAAAGACCTGGTGGAGTGGACCTACGCCGGCTGGGTATTTAGTGGCTTGCCTGCAGCCGGTGCTGCCTTTATAACCTCGGGCGGTGGCACAGCCTTTAATGCGCTGTGGGCTCCTTGCGTAGTAAAAGTGGGGGCTGAGTTCAGGCTTTATTATTCACTCTCCTGTGCACTGCCACGCTTAAGCGTAATTGGATTAGCCACTGCATCCAAACCAGAAGGCCCGTGGACAGAAAAAGGCCTGGTGGTAACCTCAAAAAACGATGCAACTGTACAAACCAATGCCATCGATCCATCTGTACTTATTACCGGCAGTGGCCAGCACTGGATGGTATATGGCTCTGCGTGGGATGGCATGTATTCTCTCCAGCTAAATCCCTCTACCGGCTTTGCAGCTACCGAAGGCGATAAGGGCAAACGCATTGCCAACCGGGGCTTTACCAATGGTAAATACAATGGCAATATTGAAGGGCCAGATTTGATATACAATGCCAGCCTTCAAAAATATTACCTGTTTATGGCTTACGATTGGCTGGAAACAAAATACAATATAAGGGTGATGAGGGGCGATAAACCCGATGGCCCTTTTTACGATTACAATGGAGTAGATGCCAATATCAATCAAGATCATGGCCCTATGATTATTGCACCTTACAAATTTGATGGCCACAGCGGTTGGCAGGGCACTGCACACTCAGCCACTTTTAGCGATGGCAATGGCCAGTACTTTATAGCGCACCAGGGCAGGCCCGGGGTGGATAAATATTATATGAACCTGCATGTACGCAAATTATTCTGGACACCAGATGGCTGGCCCGTGGCTTCGCCAGAGCGCTACGCCTGGGAAAAAGATTCGCTGATAAGCAAAGAAGACCTGGCAGGCAGCTGGGAAAGAATTGTGCTTAACTACAAGGTGGTACCGGGTTATGCGGCCGAACAATTGTCGCCCGATTTTCAAACATCCACTACACTTACCATTAGTGCAGATGGTAGTTTTAATGGTGCCGCCACCAATACCTGGAGCTATACCGCCCCATGGCTGGAGCTTAAATGGAATGGCGGCACTACTGAAAAAGTACACGTACAAAAAGGTAGAGATTGGCAAAAGAAAACAAACACCATCCTGTTTACCGGGCTCGATAATGAGGGCCTTGCAATATGGGGTAAAAAGAAATAAATAACGGATGCGATTAACCGGTTTTATAGTGGGATTAATGATGGCAACTGGCCTGCTGGCACAGCAGCCTAAGCCATTTCATCAATGGGCCGCCACACCACCCATGGGATGGAACAGCTGGGATTGTTTTGGGCCAACCGTTACCGAAAGCGAAGTAAAAGCCAATGCCGATTATATGGCAGCCAATCTTAAACAGTATGGATGGGAGTATATTATTGTAGATATCCGCTGGTTTGTTAGCAACGACAAAGCCAACGGCTATAATCAAACCAATCCACAATACAATATAGATGCTTACGGCAGGTTTACCCCAGCGGTAAACCGTTTTCCATCTGCGGCAAATGGTAAAGGTTTTAAACCCCTGGCTGATTATATACATAGCAAGGGCCTTAAGTTTGGTATCCACATCATGCGTGGCGTGCCTGTACAAGCAGTAAAAAATAATTTACCCATACTGCACAGCCATGCAACCGCAAAAGATATTTATTCGGCAAACAACCAATGCACCTGGTTAAGAGATATGTACAGCATTGAGCCCGGTAAAAATGGCGCTCAAGAATACTATAACTCAATTTTTAAATTGTATGCAGGTTGGGGGGTAGATTTTGTAAAAGTAGACGACCTCTCATCCCCCATTTATTTTGCCAGCGAGGTAGAGATGATCCGCAAGGCTATCGAAAAAACGGGCCGTAAAATTTTACTCAGCACCTCACCCGGCGAAACACCCCTTAGCAAGGCTGCTCATGTGCAGCAGCATGCCAATATGTGGCGTACTGTTGGCGATTTTTGGGATAGCTGGCTGCAGCTAAAAGAGCATTTTGCAGTATTTGAAAGATGGAATGCTTACCGGCAAACCGGTGCATGGCCCGATGGCGATATGCTGCCCCTTGGCCATATTGGTATACGTGCCGAAAGAGGTGCCAACCGCATGAGCAATTTTACCCGGGATGAGCAACAAACCTTGATGACGCTTTGGGCCATCTTTAAATCGCCACTCATGTTTGGCGGTCATTTGCCCGATAACGATGCCTATACACAGCAATTGCTTACCAATAAAGAGCTGTTGTATGTACTAAAGCAAAGTACCAATAACCAACCATTGTTTACCAACCAGCAACAGGCGGCCTGGCTGGCAGATGATCCCGCCACCGGCGATAAATTTTTGGCTGTATTTAATATAGCCGATCAACAGCTGGCCGTAGACGACAAAGCGCTTTGGAAAAGTGCGGTGATAAACCGTCAAAATACAGTGGTGCCAATTGATATAAATATAAATGGTGCCAGCAAATTGTACCTGGTAGTAAAAGATGCTGGCGATAACATAGAGTGGGATCATGCCAACTGGATAAACCCACGCTTACATAACAGTACCGACTCTGTTTCGCTTACCACTATTAAGTGGGTAAGTGCCAGTACAGGCTGGGGTAGCGTGCAGCTAAACAAAAGCGTATCAGGCGGCCCACTCAGCACTAATGGCATCAGTTTTCATACAGGTATTGGCACACATGCCAATTCGGTAATAGAGTTTGATATACCGGCGGGGTATAGCCGCTTTACAGCTTTACTGGGTTTAGATGATGCTGCGGCTGAGCAAAATACCGGTGCCAGTATGCAAGGGTTGCTGTACACACAAAACCCGGCAGGCCCCGGGGTACCGGCGCAGGATACCATTCACATTGCTTTGCAGCAATTGGGTATAAGTGGGCCGGTAACCATAAAAAATATTTGGACGGGTGAAAACCTGGGTACTTTTTCAAAATCATTTTCTCCTGTAATCAATCAACACGGTTGTGGTATGTACAGGATAACCAAACAATAAATTAATTTTTATAGTATGATGAGATACAAAACAGGTTGGGCAATTGCAATAGCAGCCATGCTTGCCAGCAGCGTTGCCGCACAAAGCACTAAAACATTTACAGTAAAAACAGCTGTACCCGTGGCAGCGATAGAACCTACCATGTGGGGGGTGTTTTTTGAAGATATCAATCTCGGCGCCGATGGAGGAATATATGCCGAACTGATAAAAAATCGCTCATTCGAATTTTTTAAACCCCTCATGGGCTGGAAGGTAGAGCAGCAATCTTTTAAAGAAGGAGCCGTAACAGTACAAAACAGGCAGGGCGCTAACCTGGCCAATCCAAGATTTTTAAGGGTAAACCTTAGCGATGCAGTAAAAGGCAGTATAGGCCTTACCAACGAGGGCTTTAGGGGTATGGGTATTAAACCCAACCTGCGTTACGATTTTTCGGTACTGTACAAAACAACGGCTACTAATATACGCCTGCACATCGAATTGCTGAATGCACAAAACAAGGTAATTGGCAGCGCCTTGCTGCCGGTAGCCGCCACTGGCGATGAGTGGAAAAAAGCAGCGGTAAGTTTTCAATCTACTGACGGTGAAATAAAAGGCCAATGCCGTATTTGGCTGGAGGGTACGGGCACAGTGGATATGGATATGATTTCCTTGTTTCCGGAAGATACCTGGAAAAATCGCCCCGGTGGCATGCGTGCCGATATGATACAATTACTGGCCGATATGAAACCCGGCTTTATCCGATTTCCTGGTGGTTGTATTGTAGAAGGGTTCGATCTGTCTCAACGCTATCAATGGAAAAAAACCATTGGCCCGGTTGAAGAAAGACAATTGATTATTAACCGCTGGAACTACGAATTTGCACACCGCCCTGCCCCAGATTATTTTCAAACCTTTGGCCTTGGCTTCTTTGAATATTTTCAGCTGGCAGAAGATATTGGCGCAGCAGCATTGCCAATTTTAAACTGCGGTATGGCCTGCCAGTTTAATAGTGCAGAGCTGGTGCCTCTTAACCAACTCGACCCCTACGTACAGGATGCACTGGACTTGATAGAATTTGCTAACGGAGCGGTAAACACTACCTGGGGAAAAGTAAGGGCAGCCATGGGGCACCCGGCTCCTTTTAATCTTAAATTTTTGGGTGTAGGTAACGAAAACTGGGGGCCGCAGTATATAGAGCGGCTGGCTGTTTTTCAAAAAGCCATCAAAGAAAAATATCCGCAAATAAAATTAGTAACCAGCTCCGGCACCGACCCCGAGGGCGAACGCTTTAACCTGCTGAATACTTCACTGCGTAACATGAATGCAGATATTATTGATGAGCATTACTACCGCAGGCCAGAGTGGTTTTTTAGCAATGCCAAGCGCTACGATAGCTATCCACGAAACGAATCAAAAATATTTGCCGGCGAGTATGCAGCACAAAGCGATAAAACTGTAAGTGTTGATAATAAAAACTGCTGGCTAACTGCATTAAGCGAAGCAGCATTTATGACAGGCCTCGAAAGAAATGCTGCTGTGGTAAACATGGCATCCTATGCTCCATTGTTTGCTCATGTAGATGGCTGGCAATGGACACCCGACCTTATTTGGGTAAACAACCTGCACAGTTATGGCACACCCGATTACCAGGTGCAAAAATTATTTTCTGTTAATAAAGGCACCAAAGTTTTATCTATTACCCTTAATAACGAGGTGGTGGCAGGGCAAGATAGTTTGTATGCCAGTGCAGCAATAGATGAAAACAGCAAAGAGCTTATTATCAAATTTGTGAATGCATCTGGCCTCGAACAAAAAAGCCTGCTGCTGCTGGATGGGGCCAAAAAAATAGCTAAACAAGCCACACTGCAATTGCTGCAAAGCAATAACCTGGACGCATTGAATTCGTTTGAAAATCCATTTAATATTTCACCTAAACAATCAACGCTGCCTGTTAATGCAAAAAAACTGGAGTACACCGCAGCACCTTACTCATTTGGGGTAATAAAAATAAAATTGTTGTAAGCACAGGTAGTTAAAATACCAATGAAAAAACTGTTAACCATATTAGGTATACTGTTGTTGATGCAAGCCAGCGCACAACATAAAGAGGATACGGAGGGTACTATAAAGCCTGCCCGGCAAACTGCCGTACACGACCCCGTTATGATTAAGCAGGGCAACACCTATTACCTGTTTTGTACCGGTTGGGGCATCTCTTGTTTTTCATCTACCGATATGCAAAACTGGAAAAAAGAAAAACCTGTTTTTGCAACAGCACCCGTATGGGCAAAAAACGCAGTGCCGGGTTTTAAAGGGCATATATGGGCGCCGGATATTAGCTACCACAATGGCCTCTACTACCTGTATTACTCTGTATCGGCATTTGGAAAAAACACCTCTTGCATTGGGGTGGCTGTAAACAAAACACTTAACCCTGCCTCGCCAGATTTTAAGTGGGAGGATAAGGGCAAACTAATACAATCGGTACCCGGCCGGGATATGTGGAATGCCATAGACCCCAACCAAATTGATGATGAACAAGGTAATCACTGGCTGGTATTTGGCTCATTTTGGAATGGGATGAAACTGGTAAAACTTACAAACGATCTTACCGCCGTGGCCCAACCCGAAGAGTGGCGTACAGTAGCAGCAAGGCCAAGGAGTTTTTTATTGCCAGATACCGCAGCAGGCGATGCAGCTATAGAAGCACCTTTTATTGTGAAAAAAGATAGTTTTTATTACCTGTTTGTATCCTGGGATTACTGCTGCCGTGGCGAAAAAAGCGACTATAAAGTAGTGGTGGGCAGAAGCTCAAAACTTACCGGCCCTTATACAGATAAAGCAGGTGTGCCCATGGTACAAAATGGCGGAACCTTACTGGTGCAGGGCGATGGTAAAGAGTGGTTTGGTGCTGGGCATAATGCCACTTACCAGTTTGATGGAAAGCATTACATCGTTTACCACGGCTATGATGCAACAGACAAAGGCAAACCAAAACTTATTATACAGCAGCTAAGCTGGGATGCAGATGGCTGGCCATTTGTAAAAAATTAAAACAATTAAATAGTGCACTAATATGAAAAAATGCAAGCAATTAATAACAGTAACCATGATGATAACAACCGTATTGGCCGCATGCAATAATGCCGCCGAAAAAACAACCGAACAACCAATAGCTGCCACAGGTACCGCCAGCAATGCTGTAGTAAGGGCTAACTGGGGCGAAACAGATGGCCAGCAAGTATACTTATACACCCTTACCAATAAACAGGGCGACCAGGTAAAAATTACCAACTATGGCGGTATTGTAACCGCATGGATTACTGCTGATAAAAATGCTGTTAAAAGCAGCGTGGTATTGGGTTTTGATAGCCTCAGTGGCTACCTGGCAAAGCCACCTTATTTTGGTGCCATCATTGGGCGCTATGGCAACCGCATTGGCAAAGGCACTTTTAAAATAGATACCAGCACCTATAAGTTGGCTACCAATAATGGCGAAAATCACTTGCATGGTGGTAATAAAGGTTTTGATAAAGTTGTATGGAATGCAACCCCGGCAGCAGACAGCACCGCATCGCTAAGCTTACAATACCTCAGTAAAGATGGAGAGGAGGGGTACCCTGGTAATTTAAATGTAACGGTAGTATATACCCTTACAGATGATAACGAATTATTGATTGACTATACTGCCGAAACAGATAAGCCAACCATTGTAAATCTTACCAACCATAGTTACTTTAATTTAACAGGCGATGTAGGCAACAACATACTCGGCCATACCCTGCAAATAAATGCAGATAAATACACACCAGTAGATGCCGGGCTGATACCTACCGGGGCATTAAATACAGTAAAGGATGGTCCATTTGATTTTATCATGCCACACAGCATTGGCGAGCGGATAGCAAAAGTAGATGGCGGGTACGATCATAATTTTGTGCTAAACCGTACCTCAGCCGGTTTAGAGTTGGTAGCTACCCTGGCTGATAGCGTAAGCGGCCGTAAGCTGGAAGTATATACTCAGGAGCCGGGCTTGCAATTTTACTCAGGCAATTTTTTAGACGGAACCTTTAAAACAAGTGATGGCAAACCCATTAACAAGCATGCTGCCTTATGCCTGGAAACCCAGCATTTTCCAGATTCGCCCAACAAACCTGGCTTTGCCAGCACTACATTAAAACCAGGCGAAAAATACCATACAGTTACTAAGTATAAGCTGGCACTGGCAAAATAATTTTAATCAATATATCAATCAATCCATGAAATTTTTTATCGACACAGCCAACCTGGCACAAATTAAAGAGGCAAACGAATTGGGCATACTGGATGGCGTTACCACCAACCCATCGCTGATGGCTAAAGAGGGTATTGCAGGCGAAGCCGCCATACAGCAACATTACAAAACCATCTGTGGCCTGGTAGAGGGCGATATTAGTGCAGAGGTAATTGCTACCGACTACCAGGGTATGATAGCAGAAGGAAAAATACTGGCCGCCCTGCACCCCAATATTGTAGTAAAAGTACCCATGATAAAAGATGGCATTAAAGCCATAAAATATTTTACCGATAATGGTATTCGTACCAATTGTACGCTGGTATTTTCTGCCGGGCAAGCTATACTTGCTGCTAAAGCCGGCGCCACTTATGTTTCGCCATTTGTAGGCCGGGTAGATGACAGTGGTTGGGATGGTATGCAGCTGATACAGCAAATTGCCAATATCTACAGCATTCAAAATTATAAAACCGAAATACTGGCGGCATCTATCCGTAGTGTAAATCACATCATCACCGCTGCCGAAATGGGAGCACATGTTATTACCAGCCCGCTGGATGCTATCCTGGGATTATTAAAACATCCTTTAACAGATATTGGCCTGGCAAAATTTATTGAAGACTCAAAAAAAATGAAATAGAAATGGATGTGTTAGCATTAAAAGATATAGCATCTCAGGTAAGGCGAGATATAGTACGCATGGTGCATGCCTGCCAATCGGGTCATCCCGGCGGATCATTGGGTTGCACCGATGTGGTTACTGCCCTGTATTTTGATGTGATGAAAATTGACGAAACAAAAAATGCCAACGGCCATCTTGTTTTTAAAAGAGAAGGCCTTGGAGAAGATCTCTTCTTTTTATCAAACGGCCATATCTCCCCACTGTTTTACTCGGTACTGGCAAGGCGTGGCTACTTTGCCGTAAGTGAGCTGGCTACTTTTCGAAAAATCAATTCAAGGTTACAAGGCCACCCGGCCACCCACGAGCATTTGCCCGGTATACGCATTGCCTCCGGATCATTGGGGCAGGGCTTATCGGTAGCTTCCGGTGCTGCCTATGCCAAAAAATTAAAAAAAGACAACAGCACAGTGTTTGTACTAATGGGTGATGGAGAGCAGCAAGAAGGCCAGGTATGGGAGGCAGCTCAATTTGCACCACATTATAACCTCGATAATCTTGTAGCTATTGTTGATTGGAATAAACAGCAAATAGATGGCAGCACAGATACCGTAATGAACAACCGTGACCTTGCCGCCAAGTACGAAGCATTTGGATGGACGGCCCTGCACCTTGCCGATGGTAATGATATGGCGCAGGTACTGGATACACTAGCCATTGCAAAAAATTTAAAAGGCAAAGGAAAGCCAGTAGTGATACTGATGAAAACAGAAATGGGCGCAGGGGTTGATTTTATGATGCATACCCACAAATGGCATGGCACAGCGCCAAATGATGAGCAGCTAGCCAATGCCCTGGCACAGCTGGAGCAAACATCAGGAGATTATTAGTGCCGATGGTAATTATCAATGAGTAAAACTGTTTTTGTTTAAACAAACAGGCCTTAAAATCAAAATGAAAAAATATACATACACCGAAAAAAAAGATACCCGTTCTGGCTTTGGTGCCGGTATGGCTGAGTTAGGTAAAACCAACCCACGTGTAATGGCCCTTTGTGCCGACCTTGTAGCATCCTTAAAGCTGGATGCTTTTATAAAAAACAATCCCGATCGTTTTGTACAATGCGGCATTGCCGAAGCCAATATGATTGGGGTGGCAGCCGGCCTTGCAATTGCGGGCTATATACCTTACGCCACCACTTTTGCCAATTTTGGCTCTGGCCGTGTGTACGATCAGGTGCGCCAAAGCGTGGCTTACTCCAATGCTAATGTAAAAATAGCAGTATCACATGCTGGCTTAACATTGGGCGAAGATGGAGCCACCCACCAAATACTGGAAGACCTGGCCATGATGAGGGCCATGCCCGAGATGACTGTTATCAACCCATGCGATTATAATCAAACCATGGCAGCCACCATAGCACTGGCACAACACAACGGCCCGGCATACCTGCGTTTTGGCAGGCCCGTGGTGCCCGTATTTACTCCTGCAAACCAGGTGTTTGAAATTGGCAAAGCATGGATGGTAAATGAAGGTGCCGATGTAACCATTATTGCTACCGGCCACCTGGTATGGGAAGCCATACAAGCAGGCGAAATACTGGAGCAGTTGGGTATTGATGCAGAGATAATAAATATACACACCATTAAGCCACTGGACG
>JBDKJT010000152.1:0-15648 GCA_039796475.1 Bacteroidota bacterium
AGGTTAAGCTTTGCCAGGCTAAGTATTTGGCCAACATTATCATGGATTTCTTCGGAAATGTTTTTAAGGGTTTGCTCCTGTATTTCTATTTGTGTTTGCAGCAGCTCTTGTTTAAATTTTGTTTTCATAAGTGCTTTTTCTTGGAAGTGTTTTTGCTGTCTTAATTTAAAACGAACAATCACTGTGATAACAAAGATTGCTAAAAATAAACTTAAGGCGGAGCCAATAATGATTACTAGGTATATGTCTTGGTTTTCTTTGAGCATAAAAACCCCATTGATATTAGTGTATACAAGGTATTATTAAAAATGGAGTTTATTAAGTTGAATTTCTCTCTGGCTAAATTGGGGTTCTTATCTTTTAAATAGTTATATAGGCTGTTAAAGAAGAATATCCCAGTACAATAGATTGTAAAACCAGTAGCGATCCAAAATAATGCCTTTTGGTGTAGTGGTACATTAGATTCTGGATCTAAGTCAAATAAAATTAATACAGATATACAAGTAAGTAATAAATATCCTACTTGGTTATTAAGACTTGGATACTTGGTAATAGGGATGACAAATGACGATACAATGATGCTGAAAACAAAAAACATTATTACGCTACTAACTATAACTTTTTTTATAACAGGCTTGTATGCATTCACATAATAATATCTGCCAATTAAAATAAACTCAACCGGAGTAAAAAGGTGGTATAGTACAAAGTGATTAGCATTATTTATATGTGCGATTTTAAAAATAAGGGCTGTAAAATCAGTAATTACGGATAGTAATAATAGTATAGTAATTAATTTTAAACCTTTGTCGTTTTTATAATTAAATAAACTGACAATAAATGCTGTTGTAAGAAAAGTTAAGTATATGTAAATGCGGATATCCATTTAAAGTAACCCAAAAAAACCTTTTGTAAAAGTATCGGAGATATTTTCAATCATTTTTTGATTGTCAATTGCATCAGCTACTACAGTGTCTAAAGAAAGTCCTGTTTCTTGTAAAATCTGAATAGGTTTTTTTCCAATTCCTTCTTCTTTGATAATTGGATTATGCTTACAAAAACTATCATTTTTATTAAAGGCATCTTTTTTTATTGGAACAGACATTGGTTGGTTATTAATTGTTTCTATTTTAATACCCATTGCCACCACACTTTTTTCTGCTGTTCTGTTTTTGCAAAAGGCAAACCTGATTCCTACACAATCTTCTTGAGCTAAAATAAGTAGTAGTGCCTCCTTGCCAAATTCAATCGCAATGTTCTCATCTGATAGTTTGGTACTAATAATTGCAATTTTTTCTTCTAAAGTAGCAGTGGAGGGTAATTGGGCGATAGCGTCAATTACTAGCTCTGTTATGCAATCCGTTATCATTTGCTTAGCAGCATTGGGGGATACTGATTTTGCATATCCCACTGGCGTGGAATCTGCTGCCAATTCATATTCGAACTTCTGATTTTCATTATAGCTATGACCATCATAGTCAATGCCTGATTCTGTTACGTAGTATGACTTCTTTTCCATAAATTTTGTTTAAAAGTTTATGTAAAGAAAGCGTATGTTAATATACTTATATTAGGTGAAATATTGGAAAGAGTAACGTTTTTTAACCCTAATTAATTTGGACTGATTCCTCTACAGTTTTAAGTAAAATGGAAAGCTTTGTACCTTCTTTATTTTGCCCAGATTCTATCAGCACCTCTCCTCCAATCATCCGGGCCCTGTTGTACATGTTTTTTAAGCCAATACCGGTTTCGCTGGCTTTTACCTGCTGTGGATCAAAGCCAATGCCATCATCTTGTACGGTTAGTTTAAATAGGGCAGTTGAATAGTGGAGGGTTACATCTATATTTTTTGCCTGGGCATGTTTTACGGTATTGTTAAGCGCCTCCTGTACTATCCTGAATAAGATGATTTCTTTTTCAGCATCCATTTTGTAAGGCTCTCCATCAACGTGTAAATTGGTGGTAAAGCGGCCGCCGATATTTTGCAAAATATTTAATTCGTTGGCAATGGCATCCTGCAGGCCAATATCGCTTATTTTTTCTCCATGCAGGCTCTTGCTGATGTCTCTTAAATCTTTTATGGCTTTGCCTATAAATTGTTTTAGCTCTTCCACGCCTTTTTCCACAGCATGGTCGGCTACTACCGGAAAAGTGTTTAGCCTTAGTTTGGCAAGCCCAAGCATTTGCCCAATATTATCATGCAGCTCCTGCGAAATATTTTTCATGGTTTGTTCCTGTATCTCTATTTGCGTTTGCAGCAACTCCTGTTCGTATACATATTTAAGGGTGGTTACTTCGTGGGTATGCTCTTTCCGGCGGCGTTGGTACACCATGCCATATACTACTACCGAACTGGATAGCAGTAAAAAAACAATGGTTACTACCACTATAGCAAAGGCTATTTGGGGATGTGTTGGATTCATACCGGTTTGTACGGCAAAATACTGAACAATTACGGATTATTAATTTTAGCCTGCTATAAAATTATTATACCAATACCGGGATAACGGATGAGCGCCGGCTTTGGGTATGGGTTAAAAGGCCCCTGGTAAACATCAGGTACATAATGATATTGCCAATGCTTTGTATAATCCATAAATAGCCCAATTGCTGGTTTTGGATATAATAGTAAATGGCAAATAATAGTACAGAGCATTGTGAGTAAAAAAAGATACCCAGCAGGTAGTAGGTAAAAGGATCTTTCTTCATCAGCTTATCGGAGTTAAAGAAAAATATTTCTGATACATACATAAGCACCCATAAAATATAGGTGATGTTGTTTATACAGGCCCACTCACTTACAAAGCGCCGGGTAATACTAAAAATACTGAGGATTACAATGGAGGCAATTAAGTATAGTACGCCTGTAGCAATAAAAATTTTCTTGTTGGTGTTGCCTAAAAATTTAGGTTTAAAAAGTAACCATAGCAATATAAACTCCACTGGCGTGTAGATGTTGTAAAAAAGATTAAGGGTGCCGGAGTTTAATTCAAAAAAGGCAGTGATGAGTTGCGGGGGAGTTGCAACAATCACCACTGCCAATATTAAAATGGAGTCTCGGTTTAATTTTTTTATAAACCATGCTCCTGTAAATAAGGGCACCAGGATTATCCAGATAGAGATGGATTCAAGTATCAATTTTATCTTACTCATCGGTAGCTTACTCGGGCATGGAAACTTGTAAGGTGTTAAAGCTAAGTGGTATATAATCGGCCTGTACAGCGCCGGTGCCGGTACCTCCGCCACCACCACCGGGGTGCTCTCCACCATCTTTTTGTAAGGAGGTGATTATTTTTTGACTTTGTGCTTCTATAAAAGCTTGTTTGGTGGCTGAGTATTCAATTTCCTGTTTATCTGCAGCGGTGATTACGGCAATTTTTTCTGCTGCACCTTCTTCGCTGCCTATAAATGTATTATATGCAAAACTCATGATGGTAGGGCTTTGCACCCCTTTTTTATCAGTGCGTATGCCATTGTAAAACAGCAGGCCGGCGGCATCATCATCCAGGTTGTTTAAGATATTTACCAGCCGGGTCATTTCAGCTTTGCTAAATGCAAAAGCTACTTCAGGTGAGGTATAATAAGCAAGTGCTTCGGGGTCGTCTGCCAATGCCGCCTCAATTTTTTGCCTGCTTCTATTTTTTATATCCTGCAGTGTTTTAAACATGATGTTGGCATCAACAATACTGATGGGTTTTCCAAATTTTACTGGCATACTGTGGTTTTTGTTGGTTTATTAATAACGGTTGCTAATATCTGTATTGAAAATTAATATATCCCCCCGTTTTTTCACCCTTTTTTTGTGCATTAAGTTTGGTTGGCCCATTCTAGGTCGTTTTTATTGATGCGCCAGATAAAACCATCAATAATGTAATGGGTAACCTGTGGCAATGCCAGCAAGGGTACCAATATTGCCAATACTACATCTGCCGGTTTTTTATCCATCAAATTAAACAAGCCAAATACATTGCGGTGTTGCTGCCAAAGCGCCACATCCCACAGGCCTTCTTCAATATACGCTAGTAAAAAAATAATGCCCAAAAAAAGCAGCAGCCCATATTTGCTAAATACCTGCCGCATTAATTTGCCTGCTTTTACAGGTTGTTGCCGCACTGTTTTTTTGCCATACATCCATACCAATGCCATATAGGGTATGCCATGGCTGATAACATTTAGCAGGGTAAATGCCATATCTCCATTAAAGTACACAATGCCCATATACCAGGAGGCTGCAGTGCCCAGTACCACTGCATTACGGGGCAGGTTAAATGGGTGCCGGTTTATCAGCAACCAGCATTCTTTAACTATATAGCCTGCCAGTAACAGCACATAAATAATGCTTAATATCTTAATAATGCCGGCTGCAAAAGAAAGGTCAATAAAATCGTTATCTGTAAACCAGGTAAAGTTTCGGTTGCCCGATAAATGCCAAAAAAGGATGGGGTAGATAGTGCTTGCATAAATAGTGAGGGCATCAATTTTTTTTATAAATGGGCTGCTTTTTTCTTTACGGCTGTAAATACGCATAAAGCCATATTGCTGCCTGATAAAATGGTATACGGCTGTATAGGCCAACAGGCGCCAAAACCACAAAGCACTTTGGGTGTACAATAGCACCATGGCTGTAAATGCCATAAATGGAATTAGCAGCAATTTGGTACGGTGTTGCTGGTAGGCTGTTTTATCAAAATAGGTTTTGTATAAAGTACTATATACATGCGCTACATCCACCAATAGTATTAGCACAACCCACCAGGCATCGCTCATGCCTGTTTGTTGCTGAAAAATGCCCGGAAATAAAAATACCAGCAGCACACAAATAAAAGGAGGCATTAGTATAAACAAGCTGTCTGTTAGTGGATTGCCAATCCATGGTTGTGTTGCCAATGGTTTCATACAGATTGAATGATTTGCTGAGCAGCATTAATGCCCTGGTAAAATGCCTCTTCAAATATTGAAATACCTGCCAGGTCGGAGTGTGCAAAAAATACCCGGTTGTTAATTGGTTGCTGTAATTGCTGGCGAATATTGCCATGGATATAGCCAGGCGCCGGGCTTATCATGCCATGGCCCCACACCCATATGTCGGCCTGTATGGCCTGTTGGTTAAAATCGGGATGGGGTATTTGTAAATCGTTTTGTAATAAGGTTACCCAATCAGCATGCGTATTTTTATAGGCCTTTTGCCGCTCTTGTTTTGCAGATGCATGGGTTAATGGCAGGTAGTAAGTAAGTACATTGTGCTGGCCGGGTTGCTTTACCTGTTGATGGGTGCTTTCTATATAGCCCAGCCCTCTGCCATTATACAATACATTATCCCAGCTAAGTGCTGCACCTTTTCTTTCGGTTAGTTTTTTTGTATAGATGTTGGCCACCATCCAGGGATAATACTGACAATGGGCAGCTACCATTTTTTTTCGCTGCTCATCGGCCAGCAGGCGTACGGCAACAAATTGCGGTGTAGCAATAATGCACTGCCTGCATTGTATGCTGCTAATTTTTTGGGTGATGGTATCAATGGTTTTCACCGTTACCCATTGGCCCTGCTGCTGTACGCTTAATGCTGCAGTATTGGTAAGTATGTTTGGCTCAATATCTTTTTTTAAAGCGCTGGCAAGAAAAGCGTTGCCCTGCGGCCAGGTAATAACAGCTTGCGAGGGTGCATTGGCAGCTTTGCCTTTGCGGCTGGCAAAATAATGGATGCCTGCCCAGGCAGATGTTTTGCTGTAATCGGTACCAAAATCATCGCGGCAGCAATAATTGATATACCAGTGCAGGGGAGCAGCGGTAAAATTATTTTGATGCATCCATTGCTGCATGCTAATGGCATCCAGGCTTGTAAAGCGGCTATCGGTGCTGGAGGTACTTGCTGGTATGGCAAAGGCTGCTTTTCCATCTTTACCAATGGCCGTTTTAAATGTATCGATGAGGGCAAAAAATTGCTTTGCCTGTTTATCCTCATCGGGGCTGTTGCCAAAATGTGGTATCAACCCATCTTGCCAATGCCCATTTATATACAATCGCTCCTGTGGCTCAAAGCACAAATAAAATTCATTAATCAATGGCAGGTTGTTTTCGTAGCCAGTAATTACCCCACACTCTTGTAAAAATTGCAGGTATGCGGTAAGGTCGTTATTGGGTAATGGAATATAGTGAGCACCCCATGGATAAGCAGTAAGGACATTTTGCCCGCTGGCTGCATTACCACCCGTTTGGTTATCTAACTCTGCCAGTAAAAAATTTGTATACCCATGTTTATGCAACCAACGGGCGGCAGACAAGCCACTAACCCCTCCGCCAATAATGAGTGTATCAGTTTGCAAGTGTTGGGTGGCCGGGGTATTGGCCAATGCCTGGTTGGTTAGTAAATGGCCGGCCTTGCTATTAGCACCTACTATGCTGCCGGGTATCTGCTGCTGGCCCTGCACACCGCATTGCGGCAGCAGGGTGCTGCCTGCTCCTAATACCACCGATTGCTGTATAAATTTTCTTCTGTTCACAATTATTGCTGCAGGTACTGGCTCCACTCTTCTTCAAAATATTGTACCAGTTGCTGGTTGTTTAATTTGTTAATGGCTAATGGTTGTTGCGTAGTCATGTCTGCCGGAAAATTTTGCATCTGTTGCATGGTTTGGGCACTTAAAAAACGTAAGCCGGGTACAAACTGCTGCGGTATGGCAAAATTGTTTTGTTTGCTAATCATAGTATAGCCCCACTCGCCAAACGAGGGTACATAATTATGATAGGGTAATGTATTAAAGCCTACCGACTGTAATGTTTTATTAATGCACCAATAACTCCGTGGCGCAACATAGGGCGAGGTAGATTGTATCACAGCAACACCATCGGTTTTTAAAATTTGGTAGAGCAGGCGATAAAAAGTATTGCTGTATAATTTGCCTACCGAGTAGCTGGATGGATCTGGAAAGTCAACAATGATTACATCAAACTGCTGCTGGCATTGCTTTACCCACATAAATGCATCGGCATTGGTTACCCTTACTTTTTTATTGGTGAGTGCATGCTGGTTGAGTGCTGCCAACAGTTGATTGCTGGCAAAAAGGTTGGTCATTTTTGCATCAAGGTCTACCAGTTGTACTTGCTGTACGGCAGCATATTTTAATATTTCTCTTACGGCAAGGCCATCTCCGCCACCCAGCACCAATACCTGTTGGGGTTGCTTTACGGCGGCCATTGCCGGGTGTACCAGCGCCTCGTGATAGCGGTACTCATCGTAAGATGAAAACTGAAGGTTGCCATTTAAAAAAAGCCGCAGTTCTTTTTTGTTGTTGGTAATAACAATACGCTGGTAGGGTGAGGAGGTGGAGTAAATTACATGATCGTTATACGTAAGCGTTTCGCTGTAACTCATTATCTGTTCAGCAAATACAAAAGCAATTAACTGGGTAAGTATAATCAGCACAGCAGTTGCTTTTAAAATGCCCGGCCGCAGCAGTTCTTTTTCAAACTTAAAACATAAAAAAAGGCCAACAGCAGCATTTAAAATGCCAAAGAATAAGGAGGTTCTTATCAAACCTAAATAAGGCACCAATAGCAATGGAAATATTACCGATGCCAATAGCGCACCGATATAATCAAATGTAAATACCTGGCTTACCAGCTCTTTAAATTCCACTTTGTCTTTAAGTATTCTCATCAGCAGTGGTATCTCCAGCCCTACAAATGTGCCGGTTAAAAATACCAGCAGGTACAGCACCACTCTAAAGGAGGCGGCCATAGGAAAAAGTATAAACAGCAATGCTGCACTAAAGCCGCCAATGAGTGCAACCAGGTATTCAATTTTTATAAACCAGTTTAGCAGATTTTTTTTAAAGTATTTAGATAAAAAGGAGCCAATGCCCATGGCAAAAAGATACACCCCAATAATGGTTGAAAATTGTGTAACAGAGTCGCCCAATAAGTAACTGGCCAAGGTGCCTGCTACCAGCTCGTATATTAAACCGCAGGTGGCAATAACAAATACTGCCACTAATAATAATAAAGGCATGTACCGTATTTACTTAGTGAATGGCCGATGCTATAATGATGGCCATTGCCAGCATAAAAAAACCAGCCACTACAGCCAGTGCCACATTTTTATTTTCTACAATTTCTTTCCACAGGTTGTGCCTGGGTGTTAGTTTTTCGATTACTACAAAAACGGCCACCAGTATGGCAATGCCCAGCAGGGCGTAGATGACAGAATTGAGAAGGTATTGCATTTGCATGTGTTGATGTTTTGATGGTTTATTTATGATAGCCCGGTCCGCTGCTGCTCCAGCTTTGTTTACGATCGCTGCTGTTAAATAGGTACCAGCCTGTACTGTTGGCATAAATCATCCATGCCACCAGTAAGCTGGTAATAATGCTAAACACAATGATGTTAAGCTGGTGCGATTTTTTTATATCCATATTTATGCTTCTTCGCTGTTAAAGGGGTTATGGGGGCTGTTGTTCCAACGGCGGCGCTCAAATACCTGGTGCCTTGTCCACTGCAGCAGCGGAAAAATGGAAGCCAGCAATACAATAAAAATAAAATTTCGCCACATGGGCACATCACTTCTTACTGCTATTGAAAACGAATTTATTTGATAGTTGCCACCCTGCGATGGAAAAATATTTAAATGATAAATGCCGGCGGGTATGGACGAAAGCAATGCATCGGTACTGGTAGACCCTTCGCTCCATTTTTCTCCACCGGAGTAGCCGTGGTAAAATTCCACCCCTTTGTCTAACGGGTATTCTTTTCCATTTTGTTTATTTACAAGCGTAATATCTGCATTAAACCAACTGTTGTTTACTGGTGCACTTATTTCAAACTCCAGGTTAGCTAAACGGGGCTTTACTTCAAAAGCAGTTGTTACGATAGCTTTAGCCGGTAGCGAATCGGGCAGCAAAAAATTTTGCTCCAACAGCACCGTGTTTTTTGCCGTTAACGAAAAAAATACCTGCACACAAAATAGCAGGGTAAAAGCTACCAGGCTTAACTGTTTAAGCAGGCCCATATTTATATACCCCTTCATGGGTTGCAGTGGGCCAATACCATGCTGGTAGGTAGCATTGGTGCCAAATGCTTCAAAAATTTCCTGGTTGCTGGTATAGGCTGCTTTATACCAGGTGAGCTCGGTGTCGTTCTTTTCTACAGCATACATTTCAGGGGGCGATATGTATTCTTTTGCCATCACAGTGCCGCTGCCCAGTGTACTGTAAAACTCACCGGCCGCTTCTTTTATCCTAAACGTATAATCGTTAAACAACACATACTGCTCATTATTTACAATAATTTCTTGCTGGTAAACGGGCCAGGGCTGGTTAATTTTCACCTCTTTCAAATAGGTCCAATGCCCGTTGTATTCGGCCAAAAAAGCAAAGCCGTTTTGTGGGTTATAAAGTGTGTACTCTGTCCACTCGGTATTAATAGAGCCAGTTTCGTATTTACGGGTTGCCCCGGTTATTTTGTAATCGATGTTTTTTAATTGGCCGCAGCTGCCCACGGGTAATAACGGATTAAAAGCATTAAATTTTTTGTTTTTGCTTTTTAATCTATCCACACCCTGTAGTTCGTTCCACGCAAAGCAAGCGGGGCATACCACATGATTGCTATATTGTGGCAGCACAATTTGTACAGGTTTGGTGCAGCTGTCGCAGGGTAGCACCAATGCGGCAGTAGTGTTAAGTGGCTGCAGTTGTAATTCGGCTGGGGTACAATACAGGATGTTGTATACTTCAAAATTGCCTTTGGCATATTCTATCACTTCCAGCCGTTGGTTGTAACCATCGGCCAGCTCATACGCTGTAAAAATGCCATCGGTATCAGGTGAATGTATCTCGCCGCAGGCATAAGTTTTTTCGCTTTTGCTTTTATCTACCAGGTATTGCTGGCTGCCTTTTTGCAATTCTATTTTGTCCTGCGCTATATCCATGCCGGCCAATAAGGGCAGCTTACTGCTGTACACATCGGCTGCTTTTTGCAGTATGGCATAAAATCCCATCGTTTCTGTAAGCCATGCCAGGCTACCATCGGTAAATAGGATGGTAAAACGGTTGTTAAAAAAACGGGTCATATCGCAATAACATGCGCCAATTACTTCAAAATTTTTGCCATTATAAATGCCCCGGGCTCCCAGTGGTATGGTAGTATTTGCAAGGGTTTGGTTATATCCAATATGAGTGGTTTTTAAGCCAGCCTCGCCCTTAGTCCTTTGTAGCATACTGTGGCAGTTGCTGCAGGTATTAATATTGGTGGCATTGCTGCGAAAGCTAACCACCGACTGGCATACCGGGCAAACTGTAGTATGGGTGTCAAAGAAATACATGCTACCGCTTTAATATTTGCTGGTTAATAATACTGGCATCAAAAAAATCAACCAGCCTGTTAAAAATTTCCTGGGTAGTAGTGGAGTTATCTTTTAAAAAATTGCTGAGGTATACATCCAGGTGCAGGCGTTGGTGCTCGGGCCAGCTATGCAATGATATATGAGATTCGCTTAGGCAAACCACGGCCGTAAAGCCTGCTGGGGTAAAATTATGGTATACTTCGCCCAGGTTTTGCAAGGCATACTGCTGTATCAACGCATCTATACAGGCTTTAGCGCCAGTATACTGGTTTAATAAATGGGTGTTTGGTACAAAAAGCTCTGCAATAATATGTAAGCCCGGCTGGTAAGTCATTTATTTAAGGGATAATTAAATATATCCGAATTTTAATTGAAAATAGTTAATAAAACGGTTTTTTTGCTATAAAGGCTGTTGTTTAGATGTGTATATTTGCAGCCGCTTTAAAAAGCCCGTGGCAGGGTGGGGTTTGGTATGATGGTTTTATTTGGTACACTGTTATCCACTAACAAATAGCACCCTTGCAAATAAATAGTCAATTATTCAATTATCAATTATATGTATCGTTCTCACACCTGTGGCGAATTAAGACTGGCCGATGTAAGTAAAGCAGTAACGCTTAGTGGCTGGGTACAAACTGTACGCAAGTTTGGCAGTATTACTTTTATCGACCTGCGTGACCGTTATGGTATTACCCAATTATTGTTTTCAGAAAAACTAAACGATCAGCTGGATGCCAGCCCGCTGGGCAGGGAGTTTGTAATACAAGTAAAAGGCACGGTAAACGAACGAAGCAATAAAAATGCAAATATTGCTACTGGTGAAATAGAAATACTGGTAAATGAATTTAGTATTTTAAACAAAGCCGCCACACCGCCTTTTACCATTCAGGATGATACCGATGGGGGCGATGATCTGCGGATGAAATACCGTTTTTTAGATTTACGCCGTACCGCTGTAAAGAAAAACCTGGAGTTGCGCTATGCCGTAAACCGCAGTGCAAGGAATTACCTGCACGAAAACAACTTCATGGATATTGAAACGCCATTTTTGATAAAAAGTACGCCAGAAGGCGCCCGTGATTTTGTGGTACCCAGCCGTATGAATCCCGGCCAGTTTTATGCACTTCCCCAAAGCCCACAAACTTTTAAGCAACTATTAATGGTAAGCGGTTACGATCGGTATTACCAAATAGTAAAATGCTTTAGAGATGAAGACCTGCGTGCCGACAGGCAACCAGAGTTTACACAAATAGACTGCGAAATGAGTTTTGTAGAGCAGGAAGACATTATCAATATGTTTGAAGGGCTGGTAAAACGCATTTTTAAAGATGTAAAAAATATCGATTATGCCCAAGCCGTACAGCGGATGACATGGGAAGAAGCCATGTGGACTTACGGTAACGATAAGCCGGATATTCGTTTTGATATGCAATTGTGCAACTTTAAATTTCCTGCACATACCTTTATTGGAAAGCAAAACCAAGCGGCACTGATAGCTGGTGAGTTTGCAGTATTTAACGATGCCGAAACGGTTATTGGCATTGCAGTACCGGGTTGTGCCGATTACACCCGTAAACAAACAGACGAGTTAACCGAATGGGTAAAAAGGCCGCAAATTGGCATGAAGGGTTTGGTGTTTATTAAATGCAATGCAGACGGTACTTATAAAAGCAGTGTAGATAAATTTTATACCGAAGATAAATTAAAAGCCATCGCTGAGGCAGCAAGTGCAAAAGCTGGCGACCTTATTTTAATATTAGCAGGCACTGAAGAAAGAACCCGTAAAGCCACCAGCGATTTGCGTATGTACATGGCCGATAAATTGGGCATGCGTAAAAAAGATGAGTTTAAATTATTGTGGGTAACCGATTTTCCGTTGTTTGAATTTGCACTGGAAGACCAGGACGGTGGCGGCGCCGGCCGTTGGGTGGCAAGGCACCATCCATTCACCAGCCCACGACCTGCCGATGTGGATACGATGATAAATAATTCGCCCAAGGTAGATAACCTGGATAAATATTTAGAGCATCCTTACGCCAATATTAAAGCCAATGCCTACGATATGGTTTTAAACGGCAACGAAATTGGCGGCGGCAGTATCCGTATTTTTCAGCGGGAGCTGCAAGAAAAAATGTTTGCCGCCCTTGGCATGGATGCGGCTGAGCAGCAGCATAAATTTGGTTTTCTGCTAGGTGCTTTTGAATATGGTGCTCCGCCACATGGTGGTTTGGCATTTGGCTTTGATAGGTTATGTGCCATTTTGGGTGGCAGCGAAAGCATTCGTGATTTTATTGCTTTTCCAAAAAACAACAGCGGCCGGGATGTGATGCTGGATGCGCCAAGCGAAATTGATACCCGCCAATTTGATGAGCTGCAGATAAAGCTGGATTTAAAATAAACAGGGCTACAATAAATATTTAAGATGCAATGGCTGCTGTAACATACAGCAGCCATTTTTTATCGTTAAAAAACGCAAGCAGCCTGCTTTTTTTGATAGCACACGGCAGGCACAATAGGCTTTACTGGTATAAAATTGCTAACAATCAATAAAAGTGTTTTGCCAATATAATATACCGGGCAGTTTTTTTATTGGTTAGTATCAGCTTGTGCGTAAGAAGCCTATTTTTGGCTTTCAATTGTTAAGGTTTGACAACGCTTCCACCACTTGCCGAAAGGCTTCGGCCCCATACGTTACATGAGCTCGTAGGTCAGCAGCACCTTACCGGCAAAGGCAGTATTTTACGTACTGCTATCGAAAATGGTAAGATACCCTCAATGATTTTGTGGGGCCCGCCCGGCGTTGGCAAAACTACCATTGCCAATATTATTGCCCAAACGCTGCAAGTGCCCTTTTACCAGTTAAGTGCTATCAGTAGCGGAGTAAAAGAGGTGAGGGAAGTAATAGAGCTGGCAAAACAACAGCAGGGGGCCGTACTTTTTATCGACGAAATACACCGCTTTAACAAAGGCCAGCAAGATGCATTGCTGGGTGCAGTTGAAAAAGGTATTATTACACTCATTGGGGCCACCACCGAAAATCCTTCGTTTGAGGTGAATAGTGCGTTGCTAAGCCGCTGCCTAGTATATGTATTAAAAGCCCTCGACGAAAAAGAACTGGTACAGTTGCTGCACCATGCATTAAAAGCCGATTTAGTGCTACAAACAAAAAATGTACAGCTAAAAGAAACTGCTGCATTAATCAATATTTCCGGAGGCGATGCCCGCAAGCTTTTAAACCTGCTGGAGTTGGTGGTAGATGCTATTACGGCAGGGGATATTACCGACCAAAAAGTAATGGATATTGCTCAAAAGCGTATTGCCATTTATGATAAAAAAGGGGAGCAGCATTACGACATCATTTCGGCCTTTATCAAATCAATCAGGGGCAGCGACCCCAATGCCGCTGTATATTGGCTTGCCCGTATGATAGAGGGCGGCGAGGATGTAAAATTTATTGCCCGGCGCTTGCTGATACTGGCCAGCGAAGATGTTGGCAATGCCAACCCTAATGCATTATTGCTGGCCAATGCTTGCTTTGATGCTGTAAGTAAAATTGGCTATCCTGAGTGTTCATTGATTTTGTCGCAGTGCACCATATATCTTGCGGCTAGTGCAAAAAGTAATAGCGCCACCACCGCCATTGGTGCTGCTATGGCGGCCGTTAAGCAAGCAGGCGACCAGCCTGTGCCTCTTCACCTGCGCAATGCGCCCACTCAATTAATGAAAAACCTGGGTTACAAACAGGGCTATGAGTATTCGCATGCGTACGAAAATAATTTTTCTGCCCAGGAATATTTACCCGATACTTTAAAGGGCACTCGTTTTTACGAGCCCGGGCAAAACCAACGGGAAGAAGAATTGCGAAAATTTTTACAACTGCGTTGGAAAGAAAAATATGGTTATTGATGTGGTATGCTGCTTGCAACAATTCAATACGATGGATGTTTAATAACCAATCATGATGAAGACAACCTATCTCTTAATAATACTAATAGCCGCAACTACCTGGCTGGGTTGCGCTAAAGAAAAACCAGTAGATACCGGCAGCACAGCACTACAAGCGGTTAGTATTACCAATGTAGCTTACGGTGCAGATGCCTTGCAAAAAATGGATGTGTACTTACCCCAAGGCCGTTCGGCCGATAGCACCAAAGTGCTGTTGTTAATACATGGCGGCGGTTGGGTAGAGGGGGATAAAAGCGACTTTGCAGCCTTTGTAGACACCATAAAAAAACGCCTGCCCGGCTATGCAATATTTAATATCAATTACAGGTTAAGCGCTTTTCCTGCTAATGTTTTTCCAGCACAGGAGCTTGATATAAAAGCCGCCGTAAATTTTATTGATAGCTAACGTGCCAATTACATGATTAGCGATAAATGGATAATGATGGGTGCTAGTGCAGGTGCACATTTAGCTTTATTGCATGCGTACAAATATCCTGCACCCGTTAAAATAAAAGCTGTGGTAGATTTTTTTGGTCCCACCAACCTGGTTGAATTATATAATAACCCGGGTGTTATACCGCCCTCAGCCATTGCATCTATTATTGGCTTTACGCCGGCACAAAACCTGGCTTTATACCAGCAATCCAGCCCCGTTAATTATGTAAATAGCGCTGCTTGTGCTACCATCATTTTACAGGGCACCGCCGATTTGTTGGTAAACCACATTAGCCAGTCGCAGGCATTATACAACTTGTTAAACGCTGCAGCCGTACCCTCGCAATATGTAGTATATGCCAACAAGGGCCATGGCGATTGGGATGCTGCAACTTTTGCTGATGCCTTTACCAATATACAAGCCTTTGTACAGCGGTACAATCCTTAACTCATTCTTTTTGTTTTTATTTGCATTAATGATACAGCGGCACTGCTTAATATATTTTTTTTGTTGGATAGTACAAGCAGCCAATGGTTTGCAGGCTCAAAGCTTGGCACCTTTATATGCCAAAGACACAAAAGCTGCAGCGAGGGAGCGTTTGTATAAAAACCTTGTACAAAATACCATCATAAAAAATTTTGGGCTATCCCTTTCGGATAGTACAGAAGAAGCATGGATGGATGCCATGTATGCAGTACAGCTTACCCGGTATACAGCACCCTGGATAAAAGACCGGGTTACCTACGCCTTTAGCACTATCCAAAGCCGTAGCCTTGCTTTTAAACGCTCCCTTGCCGAAATGCTGTATGATACTTACCCAGGTATTTTTGAGCAGCAGGTATCGGATTTATTTAATCATACCGCCGACCCTTTGTTGCTGGCAATTTGTGGTGAGTACCTGTTGCGTATTGGCAATAAGTATCATCAACA
>JBDKJT010000153.1:0-3763 GCA_039796475.1 Bacteroidota bacterium
GACCCGGTATATTTTTAGCACAGTTTATGGGCGATAAGCCCCCGTTTAATAACCTGGAAGATATTTGTAAATGGGCAGCAAGCCTGGGTTTTAAAGCCATACAGATACCCACCTGGGAAAGTCGTTTGATAGATTTGCAAAAAGCGGCTGAAAGTAAAACTTATGCAGACGAGTTAAAAGCACAAATAAAAAGTTATGGACTGGAAATATCAGAGCTTTCTACCCATTTGCAGGGACAGCTGGTAGCCGTAAACCCGGCTTACGACGATTTGTTTGATGCCTTTGCACCGGCACAGGTAAAGGGCAACAATAAGGCCCGTACCGAGTGGGCCGTTCAGCAATTAAAATACGGAGCCAAAGCTTCACAAAATTTAGGTCTCACCGCACATGCCACCTTTAGTGGATCGCTATTGTGGCATACATTTCACCCCTGGCCCCAACGCCCTGCCGGCCTGGTTGAAGCTGGTTTTAAAGAGTTGGGCAACCGATGGATGCCTATCTTAAATTATTTTGATGAGTGCGGTGTAGACGTTTGTTACGAAATACATCCCGGCGAAGATTTATTTGACGGGGTTACTTACGAAATGTTTTTAGATAACGTTAACCAGCACCCCAGGGCCTGCTTGCTGTACGATCCATCACATTTTGTACTGCAACAGCTGGATTATATACAGTACATCGATTTTTACCACCAGCGCATCAAGGCCTTTCATGTAAAAGATTCTGAGTTTAATCCAACCGGTAAGCAAGGTACCTTTGGAGGCTACCAAAGCTGGGCCAACAGGGCAGGCCGTTACCGGTCGCCGGGTGATGGGCAGGTAGATTTTAAAACTATCTTTAGCAAATTAACACAGTACGATTACAAAGGATGGGCTGTAATGGAATGGGAGTGCTGTATCAAACATCCCGAAGATGGCGCCCGGGAAGGAGCCGAATTTATAAAAAACCACATCATCAGGGTAACAGAAAAAGCCTTTGATGATTTTGCCGGCACTGGTACAGATGAGCAGTTTAACCGCAAAGTGCTAGGCTTAAGCTAGTAAATATTTTATTTTATCAAACTATACAAATAACTAACAATGAAAAAAGTTTTTATGGCCGCTGTTGTAGTTTCGGCATTTATTGCCTGTAACGATAGCGCAACTAACAAACAAGACAGCACCACCGCCGCACCCGCTACCACCGAAGAGAGCAAACCTGCTGCAGCTGCCAACCCTTTAGAAGACCAGGCCATTGCACTCATCAGTAAATCAGACTGTATGACCTGCCATAAAGTAAACGAAAAATTAGCCGGCCCTGCTTATATAGATGTTGCCAATAAGTATGAAAATACCGAAGCCAACGTAAATATGCTGGTAGAAAAAGTTCAAAAAGGTGGCAAGGGCAACTGGGGCGAAACCATGATGCTGGCACATGCCGACCTGTCTAAAGAAGATGCCACTGTAATGGTAAAATATATCCTTTCATTAAAAAAATAGGCGCCGTTTCATGAAATTATTATCGCTTGCAGCAGCCGGTATAGTATTACTTGCCTCCTGTAATTCTGCAGACAACAGCACCGCTGTTACAAAAGACACCGCCATTGCCACCGCTACTTCCGATACCGGATGGATAGCCTTGTTTGATGGCAAAACCACCACCGGGTGGCATACCTATGGGCAAGCCACAGCAGGCCAGGCCTGGAAGGTGGCCGATGGTATGTTATACCTGGATACCACTCAAAAAGAGGGTTGGCAGATAAAGGGCGGGGGCGATTTGTTAACCAACGAGGCGTTTGAAAATTTTCATTTTGAAACAGAATGGAAAATTGCGCCGGGTGGTAATAGTGGTATCATTTTTTTAATAAAAGATGATACCGCCAAATACGATTATATCTGGAAAACCGGGCCCGAAATGCAGGTGCTAGATAATGCCGGCCATGCGGATGCAAAAATTATTAAACACAAAGCAGGCGATTTATATGATTTAATTGAAAGCAGCACCCCAAGCGCTAACCCTGCAGGTGAGTGGAACAAGGCCGAAATAATTGTAAACAAAGGCAAGCTCGATTTATTATTAAATGGCACCAACATCGTTTCTACCACCATGTGGGATGACAATTGGAAAAAGTTGATTGCGGGCAGTAAGTTTAAAGACATGCCCGATTTTGGCACCATCCGCTCGGGCAATATTGCTTTGCAAGACCATGGCAACGCCGTTTGGTACCGAAACATCCGCATAAAAAAATTATAAAAAAGCATGCAGTATTTGTAGCCACCCTGTTACCGGGTGGCTATTTTTTTTATCTTACACTACATGCAAATGGATGATGAATATTTTATGCAGCTGGCACTAAAAGAAGCCGGCAAAGCATTTGATGAAGATGAGGTACCCGTGGGTGCAATCATTGTAATAAACAATACAATTATTGCCCGTGGCTATAACCAGGTAGAAAAGCTGAACGACAGTACTGCCCATGCAGAGATTATAGCACTTACCACTGCATTTAATTTTTTGGGTAGCAAATACCTGCCCGATGCGGCATTATACGTTACGGTAGAGCCATGTGTAATGTGCAGCGGAGCCCTTTACTGGAGTAAGATTGGCAAAGTAGTGTATGGCACTACCGATGAAAAAAATGGCAGCATCACGCCATTGCCGGGTATTTTACAAGCCAAAGGCAACTGGCCTTATCACCCCAAAACAATCGTAACAGGTGGTGTGCTGCAAGCGGAGTGTGCTGCTTTAATGAAATCATTTTTTCGGCAAAAAAGATAGCTTTCGAAATAAGAAAGAATTAATAATTCGTACAACATATTGCAGGCGCAGGTTGTAAATTTGTTGAACAAACTACTAAACAATATAAAATAATCACTATGGCATTTACACTTCCGGCTTTGCCTTATGCACATGAGGCATTAGAGCCACATATCGACAGCAAAACAATGCAAATACACCATGGTAAACACCACCAGGCATATGTAGATAACCTTAACAAGGCCATTGCTGGCACAGCCAACGAAACAAAATCGCTGGAAGAACTGGTACAAGCTGCCGGCAGCATTTCGCCAGCCGTACGCAACAATGGTGGCGGACATTGGAACCATACATTTTTTTGGGAAAGCATGGCACCCAATGCAGGCGGTGCACCAACAGGCGCATTGGCAGATGCTATTACCGCCAGCTTTGGATCTTTAGATGCGTTTAAAGAAAAATTTGCCGCCGCTGGCATGACCCGTTTTGGAAGCGGCTGGGCTTGGTTGTTAGTAAAAGATGGTAAGCTGGAGGTTAGCTCTACCCCTAACCAGGATAATCCCCTGATGGATGTAGCTGAAGTAAAAGGTACACCGGTACTGGGTATCGACGTTTGGGAGCATGCCTACTACCTGCATTACCAAAACCGCCGTGCTGATTACCTGGCTGCTTTTTGGAATGTGGTAAACTGGGATAAAGTAGCAGAAAGATTTGCAGCAGCAAAGTAATTATTTCTATAACCTGTTTTTATTTACTAAAGGCCGCAATAATATTGCGGCCTTTAGTATTTTTTACATTTTTAATAAATCAAGCGCCACCCAACATTAAGTTGTTCAGGTGGCTATTTTTTCTTTTTCCAACAATCGTTTACATGGTCATCTACCATACCACTTGCTTGCATAAAGGCATAGCAAATGGTAGAGCCTACAAACTTAAAGCCCTGCTTTAGCAAATCTTTGCTCATCGCATCCGAAATAGTTGTTTTGGCTGGTACTGCTGAAAGGTTTGTTGGCTTATTTATAATTGGTTT
>JBDKJT010000154.1:0-12473 GCA_039796475.1 Bacteroidota bacterium
ACAAAGAGTTGGCCTTAATTGCCAATAAACACGGCATAACTACGGCTGCATTAAAAACATTTACCGAAGGTATTATTGCCCGGATGATTTTTGACGGCGAACAACTGAACGATTTATTAGCCCCTTTAGAACTGGGCTGGAAAGACCGCAGCCAAAAAGAAATGGAACTGATGCAGGAGCTGATACCCCAATTAAAAAAACTGGCCCAGGGCCGTGAAATAAGTGGATTGAGTGCTTATGAAAACTAAGAGAATGATAGTAATACCAGCATTTGTATTTCATGGCAGCATCGTTGCGTCGCAATCACTTTAACGGCAGTACTAATGGCAGCAATAAAAAAAATTACAGTGCAGACGATGAGTAAGGAGAAAAAAAATATGGTGGTGCCTGAGTTGAGGTTTCCTGAGTTTCAAAAAGAACCTGAATGGAGCCTTCCAACTTTAGGAGAGATAAGCGAAAGAATAGAAGATAAGGTTGGCACACAAGCGTTAACAACTGTGAGTATTTCTGCTGGCATTGGGTTTGTATCGCAGGCTGAAAAATTTAGTAGAGATATTTCAGGTCAGCAGTATAAAAATTATATAGTATTAAAGAAAGGGGGGTTTGCGTATAACAAAGGAAACTCAAAGAAATTCCCTCAGGGATGTGTATATAAACTTAAAGAATTCGAAATAGCGGCCGTACCTAATGCTTTTATAACTTTTCGATTTAAAAAGGTAGTTGTTGCAGATTTTTATATTGGCTACTTTGAAAACAATCTTCATGGTAAACAATTGCAAAAATTTATTACTAGTGGAGCAAGAATGGATGGGCTTTTAAATATAAGTCCAGATAGTTTTTTTTCAATTGTATTGCCTACGCCAAAGGAAAGAGACGAACAACAAAAAATCGCTTCCTGTCTTTCTTCTTTAGATGATTTAATTACTGCACACACCCAAAAACTCGATGCCCTTAAAGCCCACAAAAAAGGGCTGATGCAACAGCTATTCCCCGCCGAAGGAGAGAAAGCGCCGAAGCTGCGGTTTGAGGAGTTTAAAGGGAGTGGGGAGTGGGAAATAAAAATGTTGGGAGAAATTGCTAAAAATCTAGATAATAAGAGAGTACCAATAACTAGCAATGAGAGAGAAAAAGGCAATATCCCATACTATGGTGCATCAGGGGTTATAGATTATGTTAAGGAATTTATTTTTGATGATGATTTGTTGTGTGTTTCTGAAGATGGAGCTAATTTAATGGATAGAACTTATCCTATTGCATTTTCAATCTCTGGCAAAACATGGGTAAATAATCATGCACATGTTTTGAAATTTGCAAACAACTTTACTCAAATTATAGTTGAGAATTATTTAAACGAAATAAATCTGGAAGATTTCTTGACAGGAATGGCTCAGCCAAAATTAAACAGAGCAAAGCTTGACCAAATTCCAATTCCCTTAGCAAAAGACGAAAAAGAACAACAAAAAATCGCCGCCTGTCTTTCTTCTTTAGATGAATTAATTACAGCACAGGCAGAAAAACTAGCGCAATTAAAACTGCATAAGAAGGGGTTGATGCAGGGGTTGTTTCCGCAGTTGGGTTAAGGTATAAGGAGAGTGTATGTCGCCCTTTCAGGGCTTTGAACTACTGGTATGGATATAACACAGGGCTGCACCCTGTGTTAAGGATATAATGCCCTTTCAGGGCTTGGGAAAACAACCCCGAAGGGGCGTAAGATATGAACGATGGGTGCAGCCCATCGAACTAAAACAGCAAACAACCAAGCCCCGGAGGGGCATAAGATATGAACGATGGGTGCAGCCCATCGAACTAAAACAGCAAACAACCAAGCCCCGAAGGGGCGGCATATAAAAGCAATGGGTCAGTCATTAGTAAAAAATTATGTTCACCTGGTGTTCAGCACCAAACACCGGCAGCCGCTTATCCATGCTCCGGTAGAAGCCGAGCTCCATGCCTACCTCGGTGGTATTTGCAATAAACTGGAATGCCAGTCTATAAAAGTGGGCGGCTATACCGACCATGTGCATATACTTTGTATGCTTTCTAAAAAACTGCCTTTAATGAAACTGGTGGAAGAAGTAAAATCGCATTCATCCAAATGGATAAAAACAAAAGGAGACGCTTATAAAAATTTTTATTGGCAGGATGGTTATGGTGCTTTTTCTGTAAACCCGGCAGAAATACAAAAAGTAATAGATTACATTGCTAACCAGCATGAGCATCATAGTAATAAAACATTTCAGGACGAGTACCGGGCTTTCCTGAAAAAGTATGAAGTGGAATACGATGAGCGGTATGTTTGGGATTAAGTATATTTTGCCCTTTCAGGGCTGGGGTGTTTTGGATATGAGTTATCACAGTATCACAGGGCTGAATCCTGCGTTAAGAGATGAAGCCTTTTCAAAGCTGGGTATAAAGCCCCGAAGAAGCGTAAGATATTAATGATGGGTGCAGCCCATCGAAAGCCCTGAAAGGGTATAATATGAATAAGAACTAATTATGACAGCAACTGACCAACAACAATTAGGCAAAACACTCTGGTCTATAGCAGATGATTTGCGGGGCGCCATGAATGCCGATGACTTCCGGGATTATATGCTGTCTTTCCTCTTTCTCCGTTATCTGAGTGATAACTATGAAGCAGCAGCTAAAAAAGAATTAGGCAAAGATTATCCGGTATTACCAGAGGATGATAAAAGAAGCCCGTTATCGGTATGGTACAAAGCCAATGCCACCGATATAGATGCATTCGAAAAACAAATGCGCCGCAAAGTGCATTATGTGGTAGAACCGCAATTTTTATGGAGCCATATTGCAGAGCTGGCAAGAAAACAGGATGCCGAATTGCTGCACACACTGGAAAAAGGTTTTAAGTATATAGAAGAGCAATCTTTTGATAGCAATTTTCAGGGACTGTTTTCTGAAATCAATTTATCATCAGATAAACTGGGCAGGGCTTACCCCGAACGGAATGCCAAGCTTTGTACCATCATACAAAAAATAGCAGATGGTATTGCTAAATTTTCTACCGATACCGATATACTGGGTGATGCGTACGAGTACCTGATAGGCCAGTTTGCTGCAGGCTCTGGTAAAAAAGCAGGAGAGTTTTATACACCCCAGCAGATATCTACTATTCTTTCACAGATTGTTACATTAGACAGTCAGGACCCTTCTTTAGGCACTAAAAACAAACTCAATAAAGTGCTGGATTTTACCTGTGGTTCGGGGTCGCTGTTGTTGAATGTTCGTAAACAATTAAAAGAAGAAGGCGGCACCATTGGTAAAATTTTCGGGCAGGAAAAAAACATTACCACTTACAACCTTGCCCGGATGAACATGCTGCTGCATGGGGTAAAAGACACTGAGTTTGAAATACAGCATGGCGATACATTAGATAATGACTGGGATATATTAAGCGAAATGAACCCGGCAAAAAAAATGGAGTTTGATGCCATTGTGGCCAATCCGCCATTTAGTTTACGATGGGAGCCGGGAGATACCACCAGTGAGGATTTTCGTTTTAAGAATTATGGCGTAGCACCAAAGTCTGCCGCTGACTTTGCTTTTTTATTACATGGCTTTCACTTTTTGGGCAAAGAAGGAACAATGGCTATTATATTGCCGCATGGTGTATTATTCCGTGGCGGTGCGGAAGAACGCATCCGCACCAAATTGTTGAAAGATGGCAATATTGATACGGTAATTGGTTTGCCAGCCAACCTGTTTTTCTCCACCGGTATTCCCGTTTGTATTATCATCCTGAAGAAGTGTAAGAAGTTTGATGATGTGTTATTCATCAATGCCAGCGGCGAAGGCAATTTTGATAAAGGAAAAAGACAAAACAGTTTATCTGAAACGCATATTGAAACAATTGTAGAAACATACAAGCATCGTTCAGACAGAGAAAGATATTCCCGTAAAGTTTCGATGGAGGAAATTGCGAAGAATGATTACAACCTGAATATTTCACGGTATGTAAGTACTTCTGTTGAAGAAGAGAAAATTGATTTGCAGGAAGTGAATAAGAAACTGGTTGAAATTGAAAAAGCAATAGCCAAAGCAAGGGATGAGCATAATGGGTTTTTGAGGCAATTGGGGTTAATGCCAGTATAGGTAATTTTTTAGTAGCATACATACAAAAGCCCCAACAAATATGTTGGGGCTTTTTGGTGGTGTGGGCCGGGATCGAACCGGCGACACAAGGATTTTCAGTCCTTTGCTCTACCGACTGAGCTACCGCACCATCCTTTTCCCTTTCGGGGCAGCAAAAATAGGAGATTTGATTGAAAAATCACCAATTAATACCAGCAAATATTTTATTACTGTAAAAATGGCTGCTTGTTACTTCATCGATGCCACATCAATTACAAAACGGTACCTCACATCCGATTGAAGCATCCGCTCGTATGCCTGGTTAATATAATCGGCTTTTATTACCTCTACTTCGCTTACAATATTATGTTGGGCGCAGTAATCCAGCATTTCCTGTGTTTCTTTTATGCCGCCAATCATAGAGCCTGCCAACGACCGCCGCTTGCCAATCAGGTTAAAAGCCCCGGCTACAGATGGGCGGGGTGGTATGCCCACTATTACCATGGTACCGTTAAGGCTTAGCAGGTTTAGGTAATCGTTGTACTCATGCTGGGCCGAAACAGTGTTAAGGATAAAATCAAAAGTACCCCTAAGGTTTTTCATCACATCGGCATCGCTGGTAACAGCAAAGTGATGGGCACCCAATGCCAGGGCATCGTTTTTTTTGCTGGCCGAAGTACTTAATACGGTAACCTCTGCGCCAAAGGCTGCAGCAAATTTTACACCCATATGGCCTAGGCCGCCAAGGCCTACCACGGCTACTTTTTGCCCGGGCCCCACCTTCCAGTGGCGCAGGGGAGAGTAGGTGGTGATACCGGCACAAAGCAGCGGCGCCACCCCTTCAATAGGCAGGCTGTCTGCCACCAGCAGCGTATAGCTTTCGTCTACCACTATTTGGGTGCTGTAGCCGCCATAAGTAGGGGCGCCAGCTTTATCTCGTCCGTTATAAGTGGGTACCAGCCCATCATCGCAATATTGCTCCTGGCTACTTTGGCAACTGGGGCAGGTGCGGCAGCTGTCTACAAAGCAGCCTACGCCAGCCAGCTGGCCTACTTTAAATTTGGTAACATGGGCGCCTACTTCGGTAATACGGCCTACAATTTCGTGGCCGGGCACCATGGGGTAAATGGAGCCTCCCCACTCATCCCTTACCTGGTGCAAATCGGAGTGGCAGATGCCAGAATACAATATTTCTATTTTTACATCGTGAGGGCCCACAGCCCGGCGTTCAATGGTAAATGGGGCCAGCTCACTGGTTTTTGTTTGGGCTGCATATGCCGCAATGGTTGTTGACATGCTGTTGTGATTTATTTTGGTAATAAAAAAAGTCCCTTAAAGCGGGACTTTAACAATATTGTTAGTGCTTAGTTGCCATAAACACTTAAAAATTTTATCCGCATAATCTTTAACTGCTCCCAGGTAAAGCTGCTATCGGCCATTTCTTCCTGGGCTACGGCCAGGCTACTGGTTTCGCAGGCTTTAAAATAATCAATGATTTCTTCCTGCTCATATTCGTCTACCAGTTCGTCAATGGCATAATCTAAATTAAGGCGGGTACCGCTGGCTACAATGGTTTCCATTTCTTCCAGCAGTTCTTCTATTTTAAGGTCTTTGTTTTTAGCGATGGTTTCCAGCGGTATCTTTTTATCTACATTTTGTATGATAAAGATTTTGTTGTTGTTTTTGTTTACCACACCTTTTACCACAAAATCGTCGGGGCGTACTATATCATTTTCTTCTACAAATTTTGCCACCAGCTCTACAAACTTTTTTCCATAACGGATGGCTTTTCCTTTGCTAACGCCCTGGCATTTTTCCAGCTCCTGTACCGTGGTGGGGTATAGGGTGGCCATATCTTCCAGGCTGCTTTCTAAAAAAATTACAAAGGGCGGCAGGTTATTTTCTTTGGCAACTTTTTTTCTCAGGTCTTTTAGCATTTCCATCAGCTTTTCGTCTGCTGCTCCACTGCCGGTATTGCTACCGCTGTTTTCGTCGTCGTCTGCATCTGCGCCTTCAAACAGGTTGTTTAATACAATTTTAAACGATACCGGTTTCTTTAAAAAGGCTGCTCCTTTTTTAGTGAGCTTTAGTACGCCATACTCTTCAATATCTTTTCTGATAAGCCCTTCCAGTATCAATTGTCGCATCAGCGAATTCCAAAAATGTTCATCCTTATCTTTACCAATACCAAAAAAATCTCTTTCATCATGCCTAAACATTTTTACCTGTGGATTGGGTTTGCCTTTTAAAATATGCATAATGTAATCCATGGTAAACTGTTCATCCAATCCTTGTATGATGGTAAGCGCCTGCAGGGCTTGCTGCTTGGCTTCTATTTGTTCTTTAGGGCTGTTGCAGTTGTCGCACATACAGCTGCATTGTTTTACATCATAATCTTCGCCAAAATAATTTAATAAAATTTTACGGCGGCATACGGCACTTTCGGCGTACGATACCATTTCGTTAATCAGCTGTGCCCCTACTTCTCTTTCGCTCAGGGGTTTGTCTCTCATTAAGTGCTCCAGCTTGGCTACATCTTTATGTGAGTAATACAATACGCACTTGCCCTCCATGCCATCCCTGCCGGCACGCCCGGTTTCCTGGTAATAATTTTCGATGGATTTGGGGATGTTGTAATGTATTACAAAGCGTACATCTGGCTTATCTATACCCATGCCAAATGCAATGGTGGCTACAATTACTTGCACTTCTTCAGTTAAAAAAAGGTCTTGCCTGTCGGCTCTCAATTTGCTATCCAGCCCGGCGTGGTAGGCTACTGCTTTAATGCCATTGGCCATTAATACTTCTGCCAGCTCCTCGGTGGTTTTACGGTTGAGTGTATAAATAATGCCACTTTTATCTTTATGTTGAGAGATAAACCGTACAATGCTTTTTACCGTTTGGTCTTTTTGTATTTTGGGTAAAATCTCGTAGTATAGATTGGGCCGGTTAAAGGAGGAGATAAATATTTGCGGATCTCTTAGCCCCAGGTTGCGTAAAATATCGCTTTGTACTTTTGGGGTAGCCGTGGCGGTTAAAGCAATCATGGGCGCCTCAGGCTTTATCAGTTGCATCATTTCTCTCAGGCGGCGATACTCAGGCCTAAAATCATGCCCCCATTCAGATATACAATGGGCTTCGTCTACGGCAAAAAACGAAATATTAAGGTCTTTAAAAAATTCGATGTTTTCTTCTTTTGTAAGTGTTTCGGGTGCCACATACAGCATTTTTGTTTTGCCGGCCAACAGGTCGTCCCGTACAATTTTTTGTTGCCCTTTATTAAGGGTGCTGTTTAAAAAATGAGCCACATCATCTTTACTGCTGTAGCTTCTTACCAGGTCTACCTGGTTTTTCATCAAGGCAATAAGTGGCGAAACAATAAGGGCACAGCCATCGCTGATAAGGGCGGGCAGCTGGTAACACAGGCTTTTGCCGCCACCGGTAGGCATAATTACAAAAGTATCGTTACCGGCCAGCAGGTTTTTTATAATCGCTTCTTGGGGGTCTTTAAAACCATCAAATCCAAAATTATTTTGCAGGTGGGTTTTAAGATCGGTGTTGTTAGATTTGTTTGCTGTTTTTGCGGCAGCTTTTTTTACCGGTTTTGCTTTTACTTCTTTTTCCTCACCAGTACTTTTTTTTGCTTTAACAGTAGCCATAACTTCTTTTCCTTCACTTTGTTTTTAAAAAATGTATACCCCGGGCAGGGTTTACAGCAACCACGGGCTTAAGTGTATTGTATTAAAATACAATGCTGTAAGGCCTTGGCACATTCTGCAAATTTCCTTTAATCCTTCTTATTATCTTCATTAAGATAGGTATTTTTTTGTAAAACCGGGCTATTTTAACGTAAACAATGGCCACTTTGTGTTATGGGTGAATTAAAGTAGGTTTGCCCCCGTTAAAAGGCCATTTACAATAAATTTGTGATACGGGTATATTGGATGGTTAGAAGCAGAAAAATATTATCCCGGATAGTTCGTTTTATCAATTATATCCTGTTATAAAGCGGATATGTTTAATTTTTTACAATAAGCAGTATGAATAAAAATCAGTATGTGGCCATTATGGCCGGGGGCATTGGCAGCAGGTTTTGGCCAATGAGCCGTACCAATTTTCCTAAGCAGTTTTTGGATATCCTTAATACCGGCCGCACTTTAATACAAGCCACCTACGATCGGTTTGCACTGTTTATACCTAAAGAAAATATTTATGTGGTAACAGCCGAGCAATACCGTGATATTGTGGCCCAACAACTGCCGGAGTTGCCCGCTGCTAATATTTTATGTGAGCCCTCCCGAAAAAATACTGCTCCCTGTATTGCCTATATCTCCTATAAATTAAAAGAGCTTAACCCCGATGCCAACCTTGTTTGTGCGCCGGCCGATCATATTATTTTGCAGCCAGAGGCTTTTAAAGAAGTGTGCTTGCAGGCCCTTGATTTTACTGCACATATAAAGGGATTGGTAACATTGGGTATTAAGCCTACTCACCCTAATACCGGCTATGGCTATATACAGTTTGAACCCCAGGCCGTAAGCGAAAATGTTTATAAAGTAAAAACCTTTACAGAAAAACCAGACAGGGAGCTGGCCAAAACATTTATGGCCAGTGGCGACTTTTTATGGAATGCCGGCATATTTGTTTGGAAGGTAAAAAACATTGTAGCCGCATTTGAAAAGTTTTTGCCCGAAATGCATGAAGTGTTTGATGCAGAAAAAGATCAGTTTAACACTGCGGCAGAAAAACAGGCGATTGAAAGAATTTATCCGCAATGCGTAAATATCTCTATTGATTATGGGGTGATGGAAAAAGCCGATAACGTTTACATCATTCCAGCCTCTTTTGGCTGGAGCGATTTGGGCACCTGGGCCAGCGCCTATGATAACCTGGAAAAAGATTATTTAGAAAATGCTGTGGCTGGTAATAATGTGATGATTATTGATGCCACAAAAAATATGGTACATGCCGATAACAACAAATTGGTATTGCTGCAAGGGTTGGATGATTTTATAGTAGTGGATACACCCGATGTATTAATGATATGCCGCAAAGACAAAGAGCAAGAGATAAAAGAGTACGTGGCCGAAGTAAAACGCTATAAAGGCGATAAGTTTTTGTAAAATGGCTGATGGCTGCTAAGCCATAATAAATTTTATGGGCCCGGCGTTATAAATATACCCTAAGTAAACCATCCCTTACGGAGCCTGTTGCTATGAAAAAATGTAAACGTTGCCTGATGCTGCTGGTATCTCCCTTGCTTATACTGCTGGCTGTGGTACTTTTTTTGCTGGATAATTTTAATGTAAACGTATCTAGCCTGGCCTCTTACGAGGTAAAGGCCAAAAAATAATTTAGCCCCACCATTGCCTGCCGGGCACTAATTAATACTTGTATTTCGTTATATGTATCAATGCCCTGCCAAGGTGTTGGTATAAAAATGCTGTACAGAGTTATCCTTATTTGTTTATCGCTATTAATGCTGCTGCCAAACCTGGTAGTAAAAGATATCAATCCATTGCTTAGTTACGATGGAAAGGAAAAATTTGATACCCGGCTGGCATATATAAACTCCGTTGCCAAGCTGCAGCAATGTATAGATAGTGCCGCCGTTAATGCAGGCATCCATCCTAAAAGTTTTGAGTATATCCAACTGGTGGAAGAAGTGATAGAACAACGCTTTTACCACGGCTTTTCGCATTACAGCTTACACGAAAATTGGTTGGCGGCCCTGGCGGGCAGATGGCTTAAAGAAGATTATGCCTGCAAGGTAGATCCTGAAAGTATTTTACAACACAGCAATGCAGCTTGCTCTCAACAGGCGTTGGTAATGATGCAGGTGTTAAGAAACAACCACATCAGTTATCGTAAACTAGGGTTTCCGCATCATTACGCACTGGAGGCAAAAATGGAGGGAGATTGGTATTTTTTTGATGCCAATATGGAGCCCGGCATTACCCGCCAACAGCGTAAAATGAGCAGCTGGCAGCACCACAACGACCAGCTAAAACAATACTACGATGCCAACCGGCACAAGCAACTCAATTACCAGTTTGGCATGGGCCAACAGGCAGTTGCCGGCATTATAAACGAAGTGCCGGCAAGGCGGGCCGCTTTTTTTCATACCATTACTTCAATTGTTTCAAAATGCCTGTGGTGCCTGCCACTGTTACTGCTATACCTGCAGCCAGTAATACGCATTAAGCGCTTGCGATGGTCGTTTGCTTTTTTGCTTCGCAAAAGCAGGCGGGTAGCCATACCAGTGTAATGCTTATTTTTGGTGCCAGCCAGCTATAAATCATCATTATTTTGAAACCGTTTATTACCAGTAAGCTGCCCCATGCAGGCACTACTATTTTTACTACCACCAGCAGCCTTGCTGCACAATACAATGCAGTAAATCTTGGCCAGGGTTTTCCGGATTATCCCATGAGTAACGAGTTGGTGGCATTGGTAAACCAGGCTATGCAGCAGGGGCATAACCAGTACAGCCATATGTGCGGCAACCCATTATTACGGGAAGCAATAGCCCAAAAAGTGCAATCGCTGTACAGCACTGTTATCAACCCCGATACAGATATAACCATTACGCCGGGCGGCACCTACGCTATTTATACAGCACTTACCACGGTGCTGCAGCCGGGTGATGAAGTAATAGTGTTTGAACCTGCTTTTGATAGCTACCTGCCTAATATAGCCATCAATGGCGCCACACCTATTTTAATACCATTGCGCTACCCAGATTACAGCATCAACTGGCAATTGGTAAAAGACAGCATTACAGCCAATACAAAAATGATTATCCTAAACAGCCCACACAACCCAACCGGCAGTGTGCTAAGCCTGCAGGATATTGAGCAATTGCGGCAATTAGTTAACAATACTGGTTTGTTTATTGTAAGCGACGAGGTATACGAGCATTTAATATTTGATAACATTACCCATCACAGCATATTACGATACCCCGATTTACTGGAGCGTAGCTTTGTATGTTTTTCTTTTGGTAAAACCTACCATTGCACCGGCTGGAAAATAGGCTACTGCATTGCCCCTAAAGCATTGATGGCTGAGTACCGCAAAGTGCACCAGTATAATAGTTTTTGTTGCAATGCACCTGTACAGGTGGCGTTGCAGCAGTTTTTAAAGCAGCCGGCACATTACCTGTTACTAGGTAATCAGCTGCAGCAAAAAAGAGATTATTTTCAACAGTTGATGGCCCAAACCAAATTTAAAGCCCTGCCCAGCTACGGTAGTTACTTTCAGTTGTACAGTTATGGCCATTTTAATAACCTGCCCGAAAAAGAATTTGCCAACCTGCTTATCCGGGAATATGGTGTAGCCACCATACCAGTATCGGCATTTTACCAAAACGAAACAGATAACCGGGTACTGCGTTTTTGTTTTGCCAAAAACGAAACCACGCTGGAAGAAGCGGTAAACCGGTTAATAAAAATTTAACCCAGTTTGTTGCCTAATCATTCTGCGGCCTGACATCAGTCATTTTTCCTGCAAAATAAGTACATGATTTTTGTGTGTAAGTAAGTATTGCAAGCCTTACTACCCGATACGGTCACTTAAAAATTGATGTATGAAAAAGATTATTATTCCGGTAGATTTTTCAACTACCGCTGCAAACGCCGCCGCATTTGCTGGCGAATTAGCTGTGTTTTATGGTGCAGATCTTTTTCTGTATCATACCTACGAAATACCCGTAGGCGTAGGTGAAGCAACGTACCCGTTATTTGATGTAAGCGAATTACAAAAAGCAGCAGAACATGAGCTGGAAATAATGGCTGAAAACCTCTCTAGCAAATTACCAGGCAAGCCCGTAATACATACAAAGGCAGCCTTAACCTCATTGCAAGAGGGGCTTACCAACTTGTGTAACCATTTAAAACCCGACCTTGTGGTGATGGGCTTATCGGGCAAAGATGCCCTTACCAAATTACTGGTGGGCAGCAACACCATCAGGGCCATACATTATTTAAAATACCCTGTACTGGTAGTGCCACCCAAAGCAGATTTTATACCAATACGCAAAATTGGTTTTGCCTGCGATTATAAAGCGGTGGAAGAAAACACCCCAATAGAAGCGTTGAAAAAAATTGTAAAAGATTTTAATGCCGAATTGTATATACTAAATGTAGATTTTAACAACCGCAACTTTAGTGCAGATGAAGTACATGAAAGCTTTAAACTACACGACCTGTTGAGCGACCTTAAGCCAGAGTACCACAGTATTGAAAGCGAAGATACTACCGAAGGCATAAATCAATTTGCCGAACGGGCCCGGCTCGATTGGATTGTGGTGGTGCCCAAAAAACATGCACTGGTACAAAAACTTTTTACCCGTAGCCATACCCGCCACCTGCTGCATCATA